>DUGL01000149.1 GCA_013331415.1 Methanoregulaceae archaeon
CGTCGTGCTGAGGGGCGAGGACTTCTCTGCAGGATCCCCGGCCCTCTTCAGCGGGACCCGCCTCTCCCCGCGGGAGGCTGGGGCGCTCGCTGCGATGGGCAGGGGTACCGTTCCCGTATACCGGAAGCCGCGGGTCGGGGTGATCTCAACCGGCAATGAGCTGGTACCCGTCGGGGATATCCCTGAAGGGAGCCAGGTGCGCGACATCAACAGTTGGATGTGTGGGGCCTTCCTCGAATCGCAGGGATGTATCCCGGACTTCTACGGTATCTGCCGGGATGACCGGGAGGCGCTCAGAGGCATGCTCATCGCTGCGCTTCACCACTGTGACGCGGTCCTGATCTCGGGCGGGAGTTCCAAGGACGACCGGGATATGACCGCAGACCTCATCCGCGAATCAGGGGAGGTGCTCCACCACGGTATCGCACTCTCGCCGGGAAAACCCACCATTATCGGGAGAGTCGCCAGGAAACCGGTTATCGGGCTCCCGGGCCACCCGGCATCCGCGTACGTCGTCCTCCTCGTCATTGTCCAGCCCCTCCTCACGGTCATGACCGGGGAACGCGAACGCAGGCCGGCCACGATGCGGGCTCTCCTCGCCGAGAACATCCCCTCCGCCCGGGGCAGGGATGAGTACGTCAGGGTACGGCTCGTGGGAACAACGGCACGGCCCGAGTTCGGGAAATCAGGCCTCATCAACACGCTCGTCAGGAGTGACGGGCTCGTCCGTGTCCCATCCGGGACCGAGGGGTTTGAAGAGGGGGAGGAAGTGGAGGTGATCCTCTGGTGAAACGATACCTCTCAACCCGCTCACTCGATGAGGTGCTGGAGATCCTCAGGACGGCGTTTCACTCCGATGAGCGGGAAGAGTTCGTGCCATTGGAAGACGCGGTGGGCAGGATAACCGCCCGCCCCCTCTTCACGCAGTATTCCGTCCCTGAAGCACACCTTGCAGCCATGGATGGCTTCGCGGTGGTGAGTGCAGATACCCGCGGCGCGAGCGAGCAGCACCCGGTCACCCTCCCCCGCTCTGCGCGGGTGAACACCGGGAACGTAGTGCCGCCTGAGTACGATGCAGTGATCATGATCGAGGATGTGCACCTCGACACCGGCAACCGCGCAACCATCCGGCGGGCTGCTGCTCCCTGGCAGCATGTCCGGCCTGCCGGGGAGGACATCGCGGAATCCGAGATGATCCTCCCCTCGCGCCACCGGATCCGGCCGCACGAGATTGGTGCGCTCGCGGCATACGCCATCACCGATGTCCCGGTCCTGACCGCAACGGTCGGGCTTATCCCCACGGGGAGCGAACTGGTGCCGCCCGGGACCCGGCCTGCACCAGGCCAGGTCGTGGAGAGCAACACGGTCATGGCCGCAGCCTGGCTCCGCTCGCTCGGTGCACGGTGCCACCGGTACCCCGTTACGCCTGACGACCCGGAGCGGATACGGGCCGTGATCAGGGACGCTGTCCTGGCAAACGATATCGTGGTGGTCTCGGCAGGTTCCTCTGCCGGGACACGGGATTATACCGCATCCGTCATCGCGGAACTCGGGGAAGTACTCGTCCACGGCGTTGCCATAAAGCCGGGAAAACCGGTCATCATCGGCAGGATCAGCGGAAAACCGATCATCGGGATGCCGGGCTACCCGCTCTCGGCGCTCACAGTCATCCGCGAGATCCTGGTCCCGCTCCTCGGGCAGTACGGGCTCGCTGCACCCCGGCCTGATACGATCACGGCCACCCTTGCAACAAGCCTTGCCTCGGAAATCGGGACCGGAGAGTACGTGCTCCTCGCTGTGGGAGCGATCAGGGATCACTTCGTCGCGATCCCCCTCTCCCGGGGATCCGGGGTCCAGATGAGCGGCGTCCGGGCCCATGCATTCCTCCACATCCCTGCGGAGAGCGAGGGGTACGAAGCCGGAGCCGGTGTCCCGGTGACCCTGATGGTCCCGCGGGAGCAGGCCGGCCGGTCGCTCCTCATCTCCGGGAGCCATGACCCGGCGCTCGATCACCTTGCCGAGCTCACCTGCAGAGCCGGTGTCACGCTCCACTCGTCCCACACCGGGAGCATGGGGGGAATTCTCGCCCTCAGACGGGAGACCTGCCATGCTGCGCCCATGCACCTGCTGCACCCGTCAGGGGAGTACAACATCCCGTTTCTTCGCCAGTACCTGCCTGGCGGGGAGATCACGCTCATCTGCATCGCCGCCCGTGAGCAGGGAATCGTCTCCCGCGAGGGGTTCTCCCTTCCGGACATCGCTTCCCATACGTTCGTCAACCGGCAGAAGGGATCGGGCACCCGTATGCTCCTCGATTACGAACTCGGCAGGCTGGGCATTCCACCGGACACCATCCAGGGCTACGACCGTGAGCTCACCACCCACATTGCTGTCGCGCTCGCTGTGAAGCAGGGGGAAGCAGATGCCGGTATGTGTGTTTTCTCAGCCGCACGTGCCATGGACCTCCCCTTTGTCCCGGTCGGAACCGAGCGGTACGAGCTCGCCGTACGGACCCGGGACCTCGATGACCCACGAATCACTGCCCTCGTCCATGCGATCGATTCTGACCGGTTCAGGGAGATCCTGGCAGGACTGGGCGGCTACGATACGACCGAGACCGGCGTGCAGCGGAACACGCTGCAGTAACCGCTTCCTCCACCGTGGTGCAGGGGACCACCCCGGGAAGCTCCCAGCTCCTGAACCCGAAAACCTCCCTGCCTTCTTTCAGGGCGAGTGCAATCTCGGAGAGTGTCCCGTACGAACCGCCGATCGCGATCACGGCGTCAGCTGACTGGACGAGGACCGCGTTCCTGGCATGACCAAGGCAGGTCCGGATCACGATCGAGAGGTGCGGGTTTTCCCCCCCGGTCATGGGAAGAATCCCGACCGTTGTGCCGGACTCCTCCCGCGCACCCTTACAGGCAGCCTCCATCACCCCGGCAAGGCCGCCACAGATGAGGATCGCGTCTTCCCGGGCGATCGCGCGGCCGGCACGGCTGGCTGCCGCAGCTTCATCCGGGGTGCAGGTACCCGCCCCGATGACCGCGACCTGGATTCGCGACCTGTCCCGGTCATCCCTGTCCCCTGGCGCCGGGCTCACCTCCCGTCACCGCGCGGATTGAAGACAAGGAGCCGCTCTTCGGTCATCTCCCGGATGGCATACCGGGGTCCTTCCTTCCCGGTCCCGGAGGCTTTTACCCCGCCGTACGGCATCTGGTCTACCCGGAACGTCGGGATATCGTTGACGATCACCCCGCCGACCTCGGCCTCCCCGAATGCACGGAGGATGAAGGGGAGGTGGCTGGTGAAGATCCCGAGCTGCATCCCGAACTCGCTCTCGTTCGCGAGCGCGAGCGCATCCCCGAACTCACGGTACCGGCTCACCGTAATGACCGGTGCGAACGCCTCCTCGCAGTTGACCCGCATACCGGGAGTCGTGTCCGTGAGTACGGCCGGGGTGACGAGGCTTTCCGTGCGCTCACCACCGCAGTGGAGCGTTGCTCCCTTCCGCACTGCTTCCTGCACCAGCAGTTCGGCACGGATCGCTGCCTCCCGGGATATCATTGGTCCGACATCGGTATCCTCAAGGCGGGGGTCCCCGGTACGGAGCGCGGCAACCCGCTCCAGGATCAGGGCCAGGGCCCGGTCATAGATTGCTTCGTTGAGAAAGACCCGCTGGACCGCGATGCAGACCTGGCCGGCATTGCTAAAGCCACCGGTAACGATACGGGAGGCAGCATACGGGAGCGGTGCATCCTCATGGACGATGACCGCGGCATTACCCCCAAGCTCGAGCGCCACCCTTTTTTTGCCGGCAATCTCCCGGAGGTGCCAGCCGACCGCCGGGCTCCCGGTAAAGCTGAGCATCGCGATGCGGGGATCCCTGACCAGCAGCTCTGCACTGCTGCCCTGGCAGGGGACGATGCTCAATGCTTCGGGCGGGAGACCGGCCTCGAGTGCACATTCCCCCAGGAGGAGTGCCGAGATCGGGGTAGCTGACGCCGGCTTCAGGATGATTGGATTTCCGGCTGCTATCGCCGGGCCGATCTTATGGCAGGCAAGGTTCAGCGGGTAGTTGAACGGGATTATCCCGAGGACCGGCCCGATAGGGAACCGCCGGGTTATCCCGAACCTCCCGTCCGCATCCCGTGTCCAGTCGAGCGGGATGAGTTCGCCCCCGATCCGCCGGGCCTCTTCTGCGGCAATACGGAGCGTTGCACAGGCCCGGGCCACCTCGAGCCGGGCATTCATCCGGGTCTTTCCCCCTTCGAGCACCAGGATCTCGACAAACTCCGTCTGCCGTTTCGCAATCGTATCAGCAAGGGAGGCAACGATCTCGCTTCGCCCGGCAGAAGAGAGCAGCCGGGTGGTCTCAAACGCCTTCTCCGCGGTGGCTGCAGCGTCACGGAGATCATTTTCTTTCGCATGGTGCGCCAGCGCGAACGGCTCTCCGGTATAGGGGAACCGGACCTCCTGCGGCGTGGCAGAGGTCCGCAATTCACCCCCGATGTAGAACGGGTATTCCCTCATTTTCTGCTCCACCCTGTGTCCAGAAGGGCTGTGTCCGTCAAAGAAAATACTTTGTGGTCGCGCGGCCAATACCTCTGCCACTACGCGCACCCTGGGAGAGTCGCAGGTACCCGTACAACAGATCGGAGGATCCCGGTGAAAGAAGTCACCAGCAGTTACCACGCACAGGAGATCGAGGAGTCTGCCCGCTTGTTCTGGCAGGAGAACGCGATCGTTGCAAAGACACAGGAACTCCATGCCCGGGACCCGGACTTCTTCTTCGTTGACGGGCCTCCCTACACCACCGGGTCCATCCACCTCGGGACCGCGTGGAACAAGATACTGAAAGACAGCGTGCTCCGCTACACCCGCATGACCGGGAGGAACGTGATCGCGAGGGCCGGGTACGATATGCACGGGCTCCCGATCGAGGTCCGGGTGGAGCAGAAGCTCGGGTTTGCCTCGAAAAAGGACATCGAGCGGTACGGGATCGGCCCCTTCATCGAGCAGTGCCGGACCTTTGCCGCGGCGAACCTCGCGATGATGAACCGCCAGTTTGCCGCACTCGGGGTCTGGCTCGATTTCGAAGACCCGTACCAGACCATGGACCCGGAGTATATCGAAGCGGCATGGTGGACGCTCCGGAAAGCCGACGAGGCCGGGATGCTCGAGCGCGGGTACCGCGTGGTGAACTGGTGCCCGCGGTGTGCAACGGCAATCGCCGACTCCGAGGTCGATTACGCGGATGCGACAGACCCGTCCATCTACGTCAAGTTCCCGGTCATCGGGCGGGAGAACGAATACCTGGTCATCTGGACAACCACCCCGTGGACCCTCCCGGCCAATGTCGCAGTTGCCGTGCACCCTGGGATCACCTATGCCCGTGTTGAGGCGGTCCGTGACGGCGAGCGGGAGATCCTCTGGATAGCCGAGGAGCTGGTCGAGCCTGTGCTCAGGAAAGGCCGGTACCAGGACTACACGATCCTCGGGAAGGCCGGGGGGGAGGAGCTCACCTCCCTGTCGTACAGCTCCCCGCTCGAGGATAATGTAACCCTCCAGCGGGAGATAGCCCACCGGGTGGTGACCGCTGACTTCGTGACCCGCGAGAATACCGGGATGGTCCATATCGCCCCGGGTCACGGGTGGGACGATTACCTGCTCGGCTGCCAGGAGAACCTCCCGATCATCTGCCCCGTGGATACGACCGGGCACTTCACCGAGGGGACCGGGACGCTCTGCGGTATGTTTGTCAAGGATGCCGATGCGGTCGTGCTCACCGATCTCGGCAGCCACCTCCTCGCAGAGGAGCAGGTGACCCACCGGTACGGTCACTGCTGGCGGTGCAAAACCCCGATCATCTTCCGTGCCACCTCCCAGTGGTTCCTGAAAGCATCAGGGATGCGGGACCGGATGCTCGACCTGATCCGGACCGTGACCTGGTACCCCGAGTGGGCAGGGAGCGCACGGTTCCATGACTGGATCAAGGAGGCGCGTGACTGGTGCATCTCGCGGCAGCGGTACTGGGGAATACCCATCCCCATCTGGGAATGCCGGTCATGCGGATCGCACCGTGTCTTTGGCACGATCCATGAGCTTGAGGAGGCGGGCGGGAGCCCGCTCCCCGATCCCCACCGGCCCTGGGTCGATGCCATCACCATTCCCTGCGGGTGCGGGGGGACCATGCACCGGGTCGAGGATATCTTCGATGTCTGGTTCGATTCTGCGGTGGCATCGTGGGCAACGCTCCGGTTCCCCCGCGAGCAGGAGGCATTCAACCGCCTCTGGCCTGCTGATTTCATCGCGGAGGGGCAGGACCAGACCCGCGGCTGGTTCTATTCGCAGCTCGGGGCAAGCACGATAGCGTTCGGCTGTTCTCCGTATAAAAGCGTCCTGATGCATGGATTTGCCCTTGATGCAGAGGGGCGCAAGATGAGCAAGAGCCTGGGAAACGTGGTGACGCCCGAAGAGGTCATCTCGACACAGGGGGTCGATGTGCTCCGCCTCTACGTCCTCTCGCAGAGCGCTCCCTGGGACGATCTCCGGTTCAACTGGGACGGAGTGAAGACCATCAACCGGGCAGTAAACATCTTCTGGAACGTGTACCGCTTCCCCCTCCCGTACATGATCCTTGACGGGTTTTCCCCGAAGACCACCCCTGACGGCTGCTGGGACGGGGACGCCATCTCATCGGTCCTGCCGCAGATGGCCCCGGAAGACCGGTGGATCATCTCGCGTGCGAGCTCCTGTGCTGCCGGTGTGGATGCTGCCCTGCGCGGGTGTCAGCTCCACCGCGCCACCCGATCCCTGGTCCAGTTCGTGCTCGAAGACCTCTCCCGCTGGTATATCCAGCTGGTCCGGCCCCGGATGTGGCTCGAGGGAGAGTCGCGGGAGAAAGCCGACGCCTATGAGACGATATCCTGGGTGCTCCGGCGGCTCTGCACCCTCCTCGCCCCGTTCGTCCCACACATCACCGAGATGATGTACCGGAACATCAGGATGGAAAACGACCCTGAGAGTGTCCACATGCTCGCCTGGTGGCCGGGCGATCCTTCCCTTGTCGACAGCGCGCTCGAACAGGCGATGGATACCGTACGCTCGTTTGACGAGGCCACGGCAAATGCCCGGCAGGCAGGGAAGCGGAAACTCCGCTGGCCGGTCGCGGAATGCGTTGTTGTTACCGAAAGCGACGAGGTTGCTGCTGCGATCGAGGAGCTCGCTGCTATCTGCAGGGACCGGGCGAATGCCCGGGTCGTCCGGGTCGTCCGCGGGAGATTCGACCGGGCCGGCTGGCGGGCTGAACCGGTGATGAAAGCACTGGGCCCGGCATTTGGCAGGAATGCGCCGCTCGTAAGAGACCTGATCCTGGCAGCTGATGCGGCCGCCCTCAAGGCTGCGCTCGAGCGCGGTGAGGAGGTTCTCCTCGAACGGGAGGATCTGCGCTTCCCGATCGGCCCCGGCCATGTCAGCTTTGCCGAAGAACTCCCTCCCCACATCTTCCCGGCCCCCATGTCCGGCGGGACCGTGTACGTCGACGTAGCACTCACCCCTGATCTGGAAGCGGAAGGCTATGCACGCGAGGTTATCCGGAGGATCCAGGAGATGCGCCGGCAGCACGCGCTCAACGTCGAGGACTTCATCACCGCCGGCGTGGTTATCGCCGATGAACGGGTTGCATCGCTCTTCTCCGGCCCCCGGAAGGATGCTGTCAGCGGGGAAGTGCGGGCCAGGGAACTGACGATTGTGACCGGAAGCTCCCCTGGCATCGCCGATACCTTTGCCTGCACCAAAGAATGGGACGTAGAGGGGATTACAATCGTGATAGGTATCTCAAAGGTCCCGGATCAGCCCGTCGAGGAATAACCTGCCTTCCGGGGAGGAGAAGACCGGGAGGTCGCTGTCGCAGCGGACAGCGGTCCGGACGCTCCGGACCAGGTGCCCTTCAACGGGGTTAAACCCTTCCACTTCTTTTGCGCTCCGATAGATCAGGATCCCCCGCCGCTGCCACGCAGGGGTCTTCGCCAGGTTTATCCCCCGTGAAAACATCAGTTCGTGGAGTTCTGCCGAAGAGAGTCCCCGCAATACCCGGGCGGTTTCCCGCCGGCTCCTGCCCTCTCTGGTAAGCGTATGCTGGCAGACGGCATTGACATGGTTTCGCCATGCTTCGGCCTGCCGGTCTATCAGGTAGCGGACTGCGAGCGCGGGGGTGACCTGGATGATCCGGGCATCAAAGGAGACCGGGACCTGCGATTCCATCGCGATCGTCAGGGCGCTTGCCGCGTATGATGCGGTGACCGAGTCGATCTTCTCGACCCTGCCGGAGTAGGGGAGATGCGAGAAGTAGAGACTGATCTCATCAGAGAAGGTATAGGCGAGATCGGGGGAGAGTCCGCTCTCGGCTATCAGCATCCGGGAGACGTCTGCCATCGCACGGGCGAACCGTCCATCGAACGGTCGTGCCAGGCCCCAGGTCTCCGCGATCCGGTGGAAGCCCCGCCCGTCAATGCGGACAACGATGGGGGGAGCGGAGAAGAGGGTGCTGTACACTTCACGCTGCTTCATGCACTGCACCCCGGGATGCGATCCCCTGCATACCTGCCATGCTGCCGGTTTGCACGCCTTACACCGGATAGTCCCCGTACCATCACTCTGCCATGCGGGGGCTCCTGTTCATGCCCGGGTGCGGCAGCATATGCCCATGGCCGGGTGCGGCAGCATATGCCCATGGCCGGGTGCGGCAGCATATGCCCGGGGGCAGCCCGGGAAAGAGAGGCGGGGGAGTCCCGTTGGTCACCGGGTATCCGGGTGTGCGACAGGAAAACGATAGGGCAGGTCGTGCGGAAAAAAGAGACGATCATCCCCGGCCCGTTCAGATGTCCTCGGCTTTGAATGCACCCGGCAGGTGGCGGATGAGAATGATATCACCGATACTCCGGATGATCCGGAAGGGAATTTTAAGCCCCTTGTAGCTCTTGATATCCACCAGCTGCTGGTTCAGTTTCCCTACGACCACCGATTCCATCTTCTTTGACTCGATATCGATCAGGACATCCTCTACTTCCCCGACAAGGACACTTTTTTCAGTATACACCTTGAGTTCGAATAATTCGGTTATCTGGTTTCTCATCCGTATCAATGAATCATATATACTATTCGCATAAAAATATACTCCTGTTTATGAATGGTTCGTTAAAAATCGGGACCTTCTCTGGCATTCCCATCCTCATCCACTGGACATTCCTGATCATCATCCCGCTCTTTACCTGGATCATCGGGAGTCAGATCCTCCTGACAACGGACCTGATTGCCAGCCTGTACCGGGTACCCATCGATACAAGCCTGATTACGGCGGGATACATGCCCTACATCCTTGGGGCTGTTGTTGCCCTCGGGCTCTTTGCCGGGGTGCTCCTCCACGAGCTCGCCCATTCGCTCCATGCCAAGAGCAAGGGGTTGAAGATAAACAGCATCACCCTGCTCATCTTTGGCGGTATCTCCTCGATGGAAGAGACCTCGCCTGACCCGAAAGTCGAGCTCCCCATGGCACTTGTCGGACCTCTCTCGAGCCTTGGCGTGGGCATCGCCTGTATCGCCATCATGTACCTTCTCTCGTCATCGCTTGGCAACGCACCGGTTGCCGGGGTGTTCACCTTCGTGTTCGGCTACCTCGGGATGCTGAACATCTTCCTCTTCGGTTTCAACCTCCTCCCTGCATTTCCCATGGACGGGGGCAGGGTCCTCCGGGCATTCCTGGCGCGGTCGATGCCCCTCAACCAGGCGACCCATATCGCCGCCAATGTCGGCAAGGCCTTTGCCGTCATCTTCGGCATCTTAGGGATCATACTCCTGAACCCCATCCTGATCCTGATCGCGTTCTTCATCTACATCGGGGCCAGCCAGGAGTCGGCAGCGATACAGTACAGTTTTCTCCTCCGTGATGTCACGGTCGGGGACATCATGGCACGCGATGTCCTCACGGTCGGCCCCACGATGCCGGTCAGGGAGGTGACCGACCTGATGTATACCACGAAGCACCTCGGGTTCCCGGTAGAGGAACGGGGATCTGTCGTGGGGATGGTAACCCTTGCCGATATCCACAAGATCCCGGCCCTCGACCGCGAGGCCATGCAGGTCCGCGATATCATGACACGGGGGGCAATCGTCCTCCCACCCGGTGCCCCGGTCATCGATGCCCTCCGCATCATGTCCGGCAACAACATCGGGAGGATCCCGGTGATGGATGGCGACCGGCTGGTCGGGATCGTCACGAGAACCGATATCATGAAAGTGATCGAACTCCGGGAGATGTGAGG
>DUGL01000028.1 GCA_013331415.1 Methanoregulaceae archaeon
TCCACCATCCCGGCGGTCTTGGCATACGCCGTCGAACAGCCGAGCGGCCGGTCAGAGAGGAAGAACGCCGTCCAGATCAGGACGCCGATCCCTGCACCGACGATGTAGGGCGACCAGGTCGCCATAGTGAACCATGCGATCATGCTGGGTCTCCACTAAGAGGGGGAATGCGGCCCCCTGATAAAATTCCTTGCATCAGGGAACGAACCCGGCACGCTGGTACGCAGTGAAGCCGCCACCAAGATTGGAGATGTGGGTGAAACCGTGCATCTTCAGGATACTTGCCGCGATACTTGCACGCTGCCCTCCGCGGCACATGACAATATACTGCCGTGCTGGATCGAGCTCGGTATGCCGTGTTCTGAGATCATGCCACGGGATATGGAGAGAACCGACCGCATGCCCTGTCTCCCATTCCTCGAATGACCGGACATCGATCAAAACTGCCCTGCCGGACTGTATCAGCGTGTGTGCTTCTTTTGCGAATATGACGGGTATCGTTCCGATCGGGAGCGCAGCCATGCCCCATGCGAGGAGTCCACCCTGGAGGAACCCCGGGACCGAGTCAAATCCGACCCGGTGCAACTGGAGTGTCGCCTCTTCCACCTGACGCCTCTCATCGACCACAAGGAAGATATCCCTGTCTGGCGGGAGGATCCAGCCCGCCTGTGTGGCAAAGTTGCCAGCGAGATCGATGTGCCAGGCACCCGGGATATGCAATCCCGAGAATGCCGGATAGCTCCGGGTGTCAAGGAGTACCGCATTGCCTTCCTTGATCCGCTTGGAGAAGAGTTTCGGCCCGAGTGGTTCCGGCTGTACGAGACACTTCATCAGTGCAGGGCCCGCCCGATTGATCGCGGAACAGCGGGCGAAGTGGTCCGGTGCGGCAGGCATGTCGGAGGTAAGCGCCCGGATAAACTCCCCGCGATCCTGAATCCGGAGGGCATAGTTGTACTTCTTCTCGTACCCGATGGTGCTGGTCCTCTTCGCGGCCATTGCCCGTCCACAGAGGGACCCCATCCCGTGGGCGGGATAGACCTCACACTCGTCAGGAAGGGTCATGATCTTTCCCTGCAGGTTGTCATAGAGTGAGGATGCGAGTTCACCTGCTCTCCCGGGAAAGAGGTCCGGCCTCCCGACATCGCCGACAAAGAGCGTATCGCCTGAGAAGAGGGCTACCGGTGTCTCACCACGGGCAGCATCGGTTGCAATGTAGCAGATATGCTCAGGGGTATGGCCTGCTGTCTCGATGGCCGAGAAACTGATATCCTCGAGCTGTACCATATCCCCTTCCCCAAGTGAGGTATGGGAGAATGCGCAGTTCCCCAGACCCGGTGCGTAGATCTCTGCCCCGGTTGCTTCGGCCAGATCGAGGTGACCGGAGATGAAGTCGGCATGCAGGTGCGTCTCGAGGATGTGGGTGATCGAAAGCCCCATCTCCTGTGCGGCAGTGATGTACCGGCTGATATCGCGGGCCGGGTCGATGACCGCACAGGTCCGGTTTCCTGCAATGATGTAGGAGCTGTGGGCAATACCCGGCATGAAAAACTGGTGGATGATCATGTATCGTCACCGTTCTATCAGATGAGGAGGTAGATGAGTGTTACGGCAACGGCGATGAAGATCACGGACATGATGCTTCCCGCCTTCAGGTAATCCTTCGTGGTGTATCCCCCTGGACCCATCAGGAGGGCGTTTACCTGGTGGGTCGGGAGGATAAAGGAGTTGGAGGCGCAGACCGCGATGAGAAGAGCGAGAGCGCGGGGATCGATCCCGGTTTCGGCAGCGCTGAGCATCGCAATGGGGACAAGGAGAACCGTTGCGGCAACGTTTGAGATGATGAGGGAGAGGACGGTTGCCACGATAGCTATGGCGATCAGGATGACAAGGGGAGAGGCTCCGGCGAGCGTTTCGGTGAGGGATTCCGCGACCAGTGCGGCCGCACCGCTCTTCTCCATCGCTATACCGAGTGGGATCAGGCCGGCGATGAGGGCGATCGTCTTCCAGTCTACGGCATGGTACGCCTCGTCCATGGTGAGGACACCGGAGAGAACCATCCCGGCTGCCCCGGTGAGCAGAGCAAGTGAGAGGGGGACACCGGTGATGGTAAGGCAGATGGCAGCGGCGAAAAGGAGAACTGCAAGGTATCCTTTCTGGTGCCGCACCCCGTGCCCTTCAGGATGCGTGACCAGGAGAAGATCCTGATGGCGGGCAAAGAGCCGCAGGGTATCCCATGATCCATAGGCGACGATAGTGTCCCCTGCTGCAAGCGGTGTGTTGGAGAAGTCAGCACGGTTCTCGTTCTCCCCGCTCTGGTGAACTATCGGCTCGATTGCAAACGTCTGCCGGAACATGGTCTCCCGTGGCGTCTTCCCGATAATCGATGCCTTCGGCCGGACTATCAGCTCGGCAAATCCAAACCCTTCGCCATCCAGGATCTCCTGTAACCGACTCTTTGTTGTCGAGGGTATACAGCCGGATTCCCCGATGAACCGCATGAACCCGTCATGGGATCCCAGGAATGCGAGCTCCGTACCGTCTTCGATGCGGGTGAATCGTGATGGGGCGACGGTGATATCCGTGTTCGTGCGGATTGCGAGGAGATCGAGGCCGTAGCGGATCTTGAGGGACGCCTCCTCACGGGTCTTTCCCACAAAGGGTGACGATGAGGGGAGAATACAGGTCCTGATCGGGTGATCAATCCCCCAGATTTCAGCGACGGTAGGGCCGTACGGTCTCTCCTCTTTCTGCGGCAGGATGCGATCTCCCCCAAGGGCAAAGAGAGCAACCCCGGCGATGAGGAGGGGAAGCCCGATCGGGGTGACAGCAAAGAAGGAGAAGGGCTCTGCCCCGGCCTGGATGAGCAGGTCATTTAAGACGATCAAAGGACCGGATGCAATCATCGTCATGCTCCCGCCAAGGATGGCTGCAAACCCCATCGGCATCATCAGACGGGATACCGGAATACGGGTCTTTTTCCCGATTCTCCGCACTGCAGGAAGGAAGAGGGCGGCTACCCCGACAGTCTGCATCACCGATGAGGTGAGGCCGGCAGTCATCATCGTAGTGGCGTTAACCCGGCGTTCACTGGTCCCGGTATACCTGACGATGCTGGTGGCGATGCGCGATGTGACTCC
>DUGL01000180.1:0-1935 GCA_013331415.1 Methanoregulaceae archaeon
GGACCCACTGTCGCCGAATTTCCAGGACCATGATGTCGGTGAGCCGGTGGACGTATCCATGAATCTTACCGCTAGAGGGCTGGTGCCACTCGTACGGTTCGCCGTGAAGCTGGCCACGGGAACCGATCTGACCTCGATCATATCTTTTCTGATAATCGTATCGGAACCAAACCGGTTGTAAACCGTGAGGACAACTGTGTAGAGGCCGGGTTTCTCATACAGGTGATAGGGATTCTCCTCCCTGGAAGTCGTGCCGTCACCAAACCTCCAGAACCAGCGTGTCGGGGAGCCATCCGATGTGTCCGTGAACTGGACGAGCAGCGGGGCAGTCCCGGAGACCGGCTCGGCGGTGAAGTTCGCGATCGGGGTGAGGACGACGGTTATTACCCCCGTGACAGGGGTGAGGGACTCTCCGGCAGAGTTGAAGACCGTGAGATAGACCGTATAGACCCCGGGTTCATTGTAGGTATGGACCGGGTTCTGCTGGTTGCTCCCGGTAACCACGGAGCCGTCACCGAAGTCCCAGCTCCAGAGGGTCGGGTTATTGGTGGAGTTGTCAGTGAATTGCACTGTCAGTGGTGCTGTCCCTCTCACGGGGTTCGCCGTGAAGCCCGGGACCGGCAGCGGCGGGGTGATCGTGAATGCATTGCGCCGTCCACCGGCTTTCCCATCGGCCAGGTTCACGATGACAACATTCCAGTCCCCGATCGCTCTCCCGGTGAGGTTGAGCGTGCAGTTTATAAAGGTCTGGTTCACCACGGTGATGTTCGTGGCCGCGATATCTGCATACCCGGTCCTGTTCAGGAGGACGACCGCATCCGGCTGGAACCCGGTCCCGGTCAGGGCACTGATGAAGACCGGGCCGTCATTCGGCCCTTTTGCCGGCGTGATGCTGTCGAACGTCGGGGCCGGGTTCTCGACCCTGAACTTGGTGAGGGCGATGTCGTACTGCCAGTCAGGATTGATCACGACGAGGCTCCAGTCCCCGGTCGCCCTCCCGGCCAGAGGCAGGGTGCAGGTGATGGTCGTCTCATTGACCACTTCGACGCCGGTGCCAATGATTTCCGTCTGGCCCTGCTTGATCAGCCATACCAACGCCGGTGAACGGAAGTATGTACCAGAGATAGTGATCGATACATCCCCGGTATTGATCCCTTTTACCGGTGAGAAACCGGAGATACCAGGTGCCGGGTACCTGACTTCGAACCCGTCTTCCAGGACACCGGACTTGCCATCATCATTTGTAACAACGACATTCCACAGACCGACGGCTGCCCCGGTAAGATTCAGGTTGCAGGTGATCTGCGCAGGACCGGCCACAAAGACCTCTGTCCCGGTGATATTTGCCTGGCCATCCTTCACAAGGGTGACCGATGCCCCGGGCTCAAACCCTGTCCCCGAGAGGTTGGTGATCGGGACAATCCCGGTATTTACCCCGACTGCCGGGTCGATACCAAGCACCACGGGGGCTGCGGGGTAGAAGATGAAGAACCCCTCGTCCAGACTGCCCTCCTGCCCGTCATCATTTGTGACAACGACATCCCATGCACCCACCGCTGCACCGGTCAGGTCAAAGAAGCAGTTGATGGTTGTAGGAGTAGGGACCCCGGCCACCGATCCCATGAGGGTATCCATGCCCCTGGTGAGGTTTACCGTTAATCCGGGCCGGAAATTGCTCCCGGTTACAACCAGGGGTTGACTTGTCTCACCGGTGAACCCGAATGGCGGAACGACCGGCGGGGTCACGACAGGAGGAAGACCATACACGGTGAATGCATCCAGGATCACAAAAGAATTCCCGTCAGGGTTGGTCACCTCGAGGTCCCAGACTCCTGCGTCCGCGCCGGTGAGGTTAAAGGAGCAGGTTATCTCGGAGACCACGATAGTGGTGACCGTCCCGGGAATAGTCGTTACCCCGTCTGTGAGATTCACGGT
>DUGL01000180.1:1960-13913 GCA_013331415.1 Methanoregulaceae archaeon
TATCTCGGGCGCGGGATGGGATACCGTAAATGCATCGGCAAGCACGGAATACTGGCCATCAGGGTTGGTGAGAACGACACTCCAGAGCCCGGGCTCTGCAACGGTGAGGTCCACTGTGCAGGTCAATTCCGTGGGATCAACGGTAATCACCGCTGCAGTGAGGTTCACCCCGCCTTTCATGAGAACGACAGAAGCGCCGTCCTTGAACCAGGTCCCGTTCAGGGTGATGCTCTTGATCGACTCGGAGGTCAATCCGGAAGTCGGGTTGATATGGGTGATGACAGGTGCAGGGTTCCGGACCACGAATGCGCCGGGCAGCGTGAATCTCTGCCCGTCATCATTCTCGACCCGGACATCCCATGCGCCGGTTTCAGCACCGGTAATATCAAAGTCGCAGGTGAGGGCGGTTGCAGTGATCACCGTAACGGTCCCGGGGATATCCGGCTCCACGCCCATCAGGAGGGTCGCAGTCGCGCCGTCTTCAAACCCGGTCCCGGTGATGAGGACGCTGACCGGTGCATCGTTCTCCCCATTGTCCGGGTCGATGCCGGTCACGGCCGGGGCCTGCGGGTAGAAGATCGAGAACCCGCCTGCGAGCACTCCGGACTGGCCATCGACCGTGTTCGTTACCACGACGTCCCAGGCGCCAACCGGTTGCCCGGTCAGGTCAAAGAAGCAGAGGATCTTGCCGGGTTGCACAATCGGGGCATTGATCGTGGGAATGTCACCCTCTCCCGCCTTTGCCAGGTGCACAATCGCACCGGGCATGAAGTTTGCACCGGAGAGGTTTGTGATCCCGATCACTTCATTGTTCTTCCCAGTTGAAGGCGTGATTGCATGTACTTCCGGCGGGGGGAAGGTGACCTGGAAACCATCGGTCAGGACTGCAGACTGGCCGTCTTCATTGGTGAGCACGACATCCCATAGTCCGGGTACAGCCCCGTTGATATCGAACTCGCACGCAATCTGCGTTCCCGAGATGACATCCACGTCCGTCCCGATGATAGTAGTAATCCCGTCTGTCAGGTTCACCGTTGCATAGGCCAGGAACCCGGTCCCGGACAGGTCGGTGATCGTTACCGTCCCGTTGTTGATCCCCTCCGCCGGGTCGATCCCGGTCAGGGTCGGCGCCGGGTTCTTCACGGTGAACCCCGGAGAGAGAACCGCCTCGGAACCATCGGTGTTGTTCACCACAACAACATCCCAGATCCCGGCCTTCTTCCCCGCAAGGTCAAGCAGGCAGGTGATCCTGGTCGCACTCTCCCAGAAGACGAACTGCCCGGTGATATTTGTCTGGTTTGCCAGCATGAGGTTCACGCTGGCATCTGTCGGGAGATCCGTCCCTGCCAGATTGGAGATGAACACCGATCCGGTATTCAACCCCTCTTCAGGGAAGATGCCGGTCACGGTAAATGCACCCGAGACCGGGAGCACGAGCAGGGTGACCGCGAGCATCAACAGTACTGTATGAATTACCCCTTTCCTGTTCATATGAACACCTCAGTATATACGAGTTGTATACATCCTCCAATCATGAAACCGGGTCGCAATTGACGAACAATTTCATGATATAAATGTATTCATCATATCCTCTCCGGTAATATATATAAATCTTTCTCACAAATTGAGCTCAGAAACAGGGTTTTTTTGTTATATCAGGTCGTTTCAGCAGATGAAAATTGATTGTAACCAATATCACTGCGGCACCATCCAGATTGGAAGATCATGAGAGCACAGTTGAAAAATTTCACCCTGCAGGACTGCTATTTTTCTGAGGGTCTATGTAGCTTAACAAGATAAACACCCTTCATAGCACGATTCAGCAGGTGAATCTCTCTCAAGCTCGATATCTATTTTGCAATCCCTGAAAAAACGATGATCAGGGTATAACCTGGCGCCAGATTCTGTACCACTCGATCCAGGAAAAAATGGAAATAATCGGGATTCAACCTTTATGTGATTTGGATGTGCATCTGAGTATCAGCTTAACAGGTAGCAGACAGATGTCAGACAGATAGTGTGTCTGCCCGGATCGTTCGTGATAGCCCTGATGATCCCCGTATCAGCGTTCTATGGATCGCTCCGGGGTGCAGATTTGTTAATTACATATGCTTAGTTCCCAGGCCCGGATGAAAGAAATCCATTCCTCACGGAGCCTGGACTACCGGGTATCATCAAGCGGGATACCGGTCACCCCACAGGGATAGAAAAAAGGAGGCTGGGGTGCTCAGCTGGCTTTCAGAGTTTCGGTTTTGTCTTCAGCGCTTCTACGAGCAGCCGGATGCCTGCCTCGATGTCATCCAGGTCCACAACCTCTACGGGAGAGTGGATGTACCGGGTTGCGATGGAGATTGTGGTGCTCGGGATCCCCCCCCGCTCGAGGTGGATCGCGGTGGCATCGGTAGTCCCCCCGGCCCCGACCTCCATCTGGACCGGGATATCGCAGGCCTCGGCCGTACTTTTCAGCCACTGCACCATGGCCCTGCTCGCGATCAGGCCGCGGCCGCTCGCATCAACAATGGTGATGACCGGGCCCTTCCCCATCTCCACCGGGACATCCTTCGTATCGATCCCAGGGTGATCGCCCGGAACGGTCACATCGATTGCGACGGCACAGTCAGGGTCGATGGTATACGCGCTCGTCTTCGCCCCTTTCAGCCCCACCTCTTCCTGGACGGTAAAGACCCCGTAGATGGTGAACGGGGACTTCACCTGCTGGAGGACCGAGATGAGCATGGCCACACCGACCCGGTTGTCGAACGCCTTCCCGGTGAGGCGCCCGTTGGCGAGCTCAACGACCTCGCGGTCCATGGTCCCCGGCGTCCCGATCTCAACCCCGAGTGATGCGACCCCGTCCCTGTCTTTTGCCCCGATATCGATGAACAGGTCATCGGCCTTCACCCCCTTCTTCCGCTCCTCCTCGTCCATCTTGTGGGGCGGTTTGCCCCCGAGGACGCCGGGAACGGCGCCCTTCGCCCCATGGAGGATGACCCGCTGGTTGTAGAGCGTAGGGGGATACCACCCGCCAAGGGTCACGAACCGGAGAAACCCTTTCTCATCGATGGACTTGACCATCAGGCCGATCTCATCGGCATGGGCAGCGATCATGATCTTGAACCTGTTGCCCTTCTTTACGGCAACGAGGTTGCCCATGGCGTCCTCGTGGATCTCATCGACATGCTTCTTTACTTCCCGGCGTGCGATCCCCATCACGCTGTTCTCGCTCCCTGAGACGCCGTGGGCATTGGAGAGTTTTTTCAGTATTTCTTTTACCATCGGTTATCCCTCCTGCGCAGCCCGTATCCGTGCCACGGCAGTCCTGAGATCCCCCATCGACGCAGCATAGCTCAGGCGGGCATAGTCCGGGGCATTGCAGCCGAACGCCTCACCGGGAACGATGATGACGCCGTTGGCGAGTATCCTTCCGGTAAGTTCCTTCTGCATCGGAACGAACTGGTAGAACGCGCCTTCCGGCAGGGGGTAGGAGAAGCCCATCTTCTGCAGCTCAGCATACAGGTAGTCCCTCCTCCGCCGGTATTCATCCCGCATCATCCCGACGCAGTCCTGCGGGCCCGTATATGCAGCCAGCGCAGCGTACTGGGAGATAGACGTGGCACACGCCTGGCAGTACTGGTGGACCTTGAGACACTGCTCGGTATACTCCCGCGGACCGGCAAGGTACCCAAGCCGCCAACCGGTCATCGCGTACGTCTTGCTCGCTGCATTGACCGTGATGACATCCTCGCCAAAGAGCGCCGCACTGTGGTGGGATGCCCCGTAGATGAAGTGCTCGTACACCTCGTCGCTCACCACAGTCACCCCCGCCTCGTTCGCATACTCGACGAGTGCCCGGATCGATTCCCTGCTCTCGACTGCCCCGGTCGGGTTGCCTGGCGAGTTCAGCACAAACATCCGTGCCCCGTCCATCTTCTCCTGTGCAGCCGCGATATCGATACACAACTTCTCATCGAGCGGGATTCCTTCCGGTCTCCCCCCCGCAAGAACGGCTAGTGCGCTATAGGAGACAAAACCGGGGTCGGCGAGCAGGACCCGATCCCCGTCCCCGATGATCGCCTGCATGATGATGTGGAGTGCCTCGCTTGCTCCGGCCGTGACGATGATCTGGCCGGGGTCGTAGGTGAGTCCATTCTCTCTCCGGAACTTCTCGACAAGGGCATCCCTGAGTTCAGGTATCCCGGTATTTGGAGTGTACCCGGTCTTCCCTTCACGGATGGCGCGGATTGCCCCCTCCTTGATATGGTCCGGCGTATCAAAATCCGGCTGACCGAGACCCATGTTGATGGATCCCGGCCCGGCCGCCTCAAACAATTTCCGTATGCCCGAGATCTCTATCCCGCGGCACCGGTTCGCACACGTGTACTCTTTCATACCAACCTCCTCACTCGATGTTTGCGTGGCGGTTCTTGAGCTCCTTCTCATCGATCTGCGAGATCTCCATCAGCAGGGAGATGCACGCATCGGCAAAGACCATTGCTGCCGTCTCAAAGAGGGTCCCGAGCGGGGCGAACGACTTGTGCTCCCCGGTCATCTGCCGGACCTCGAACTCAGCGGTATCGTCCTTCACCTCATCGCGCTGATGCTCGATTTTCACAATGACATCGGCTATCGCCCCAATCCGTGACTCGCGGTTCGCGGTGATCAGGGCGATCCGCCCCCCGATCGCATGAGCGGTCTCGGCAATATCGGCAATAGTCTTGGTCCTGCCCGAGCCTGAGAAGATGACCAGGAGATCCTTTCCCCGCATGGCAGGGGTGATCGTCTCTCCCACCACGAACGCGGTGAAGCCAAGGTGCATCAGGCGCATGGCAAACGCCTTCGCTACCAGGCCGGAACGACCCGCACCCATGACGTAGATGCGGTCGGCATCGAGGATCTCCCGTAAAAAAGCCTCGGTCTCCTGGTTTTTCAGGGTGTCGGCGGTCGCCATGATCTTTCGCGCCATCAGGCGCATCATATCCTGTACGCGATGCCTCGGTACCATTTTAGAATGATGATGAAACTGCATACTAGATACAATTTTGTACACGTGGGCAGATGAGAAGGATCGAGAGTCCTGGGAAGGGCAGGGTACGCATTTATAGGATTCCCCACACCATTGCTCCCTGAGAACAGCCGGGATGTAAAAGATCACATCCCTTTCCGGACCGTCCGGACCAGGAGGATAGGGTATGATGCGCCAACGAGCAGAGCACCGTGAAGATACCTGGATCCCCTGCCTGCCGGAACAGGTTCCGGGGATCAGATCCTGCCCGGCGGGATCACGAAGGGAATCCATACGTGGCATTCTCCCGGATGAGGTGGGATGAACGATGTCAGAAGATCCGGTACTATCCCTGATCGATTCGGAGTACCCTTCACTCCTTGACCTGTACCAGGAATTGCATGCACACCCTGAACTCTCCGGGGGGGAAGCCTGGACCGCTGAACGGCTTGCGGGAGAGCTGGAACGGGCGGGATACCTGGTGACAAGGGGTGTCGGGGGACACGGGGTCGTTGCCATGTTCGCCAACGGAGAAGGGCCGACCCTCATGGTCAGGGCTGACATGGACGGCCTCCCGGTCAGGGAAGAGACCGGGCTCTCCTACCAGAGCAGGGTGAGGATGCAGGATGCCCGCGGCAGGGAGGTCGACGTGATGCACGCCTGCGGGCATGATATCCACATGACCTCAATCGTCGGAGCTGCACGGATACTCGCGCTGCTTCGGGACCGGTGGTCCGGCACGCTCGTCCTGGTCGGGCAGCCGTCAGAGGAGTCGGTCTCCGGTGCCGCCCGCATGGTTGCCGACGGGCTCTACTCCCGGTTCCCGCGCCCTGCTGCCGGCATCGCGCTGCATGTCGCCCCTGACCTCCCTGCAGGCACGATCGGGTACCGTGAGGGGATCTTCTCAGCGGGGAGTGAATCCCTCGACATCGTGATCCCGGGTATCGGGGGCCATGCCGCTCACCCTGACCAGACCCGCGACCCGGTCGTGATCGCTGCACAGGTCA
The DNA here is from genome assembly GCA_013331415.1 of Methanoregulaceae archaeon. GTDB lineage: Archaea > Halobacteriota > Methanomicrobia > Methanomicrobiales > Methanospirillaceae > UBA9949 > UBA9949 sp10516u. Next base: position 7,970 of record DUGL01000180.1, read on the forward strand.
TCCTCGCCTTCCAGACCATCGTCTCGCGGGAACTGCCGCCTCTCGAGTTCGGGATCATCACGGTCGCATCAGTGCACGGAGGCCTGAAACATAATGCGATACCCGACGAAGTCATGCTCCAGGTCAACATCCGGTACTTCAGGAAACCGATCCGGGACCTCCTGCTGGATGCGATCAAGCGGGTGACAGAAGGCGTGGTGAAGAGTGCCGGGCTCCCTGCCAGCCACATCCCCGGAATCTCCCTGCTCCCCGAGTCTGTCCCGCCCATGACCAATGACCCGGCGCTCACGTCCCGCGTTGCGAGCGCGCTCACCCGCGTGCTGGGTACAGCCAGCGTGCTCCGGATCGACCCGCTCACCGGGAGCGAGGACTTCGGGGTCTTCGGGCTCGTGGAGCCGCCGCTCCCCCTCTGCTATTTCAGGGTCGGGTGTGCCGATGCGGCAGGCTCATGCGGATTCCTGCACAGCAGCAGGTTCTCCCCACCCCCCGCGGTGATCAGGGACGCGACCCGTGCACTCGTGATCGCGGCGATGGAGATCCTTCCCGCGAGATCACCCTGAGCCCCCTGGCAGATCCATTCGTCTGCACGGCATGGACCCGGGTCCTCCCGGGGACCGTCCATACCAATCGCGGGAATGTCGTGGAAATCCCGGTCCGGGTTGTAAAAAAATCGTCCCCTGGCCCCTGGTCTTCACCGGCTCCGTCGAAACGATGCAGTCTTGCAGCGGTCCTCGAAACTGAGCAGTTCTCCTCCGTAACTCAACCAGGAGACAAAGGAAAATAATAATTCTCATTCTCTTGATTGTTCATGGTGCTGAAGTACCAGCATGAATTGCAGGAGGAGTGTTGTGAAAAAAATTGGAATGATAGTACTCATATTCATGATCCTGACCGGTATGGGCGGGTATGCCGTGGCTGACACGGGAATCCCCCAGACCCCCGAGACAATCGGGGTTGGAACGGTCACGGCTGCACAGGTTGCCGGTTCAATGGTCTCGAGGACGAGCATCGAGACGGCCATGTCCGTGGATGATCCGCTCGCTGATATCCCCCCGCTTGATCCGTATGGGTGGGGCATCTACTATGTGACCACCTACAACGAAGACACTGTCTCGAATGGCGTAGGGTTCATCGAGTACACCAAGCTGATGAACCTCGATACGGCGAACATGAACGTGAACCAGTACAACATCGAGGCATTCAAGCAGCTCGCCTTCGAGGGTGACGGTACATCGTCGATGGTCACGACCGAGAACATCTTCGTGGACGGCACCGCGAGGTGGCAGGATACCGGAGATAGCATGATGTGCGTCTTCGCCGCGTCACCTGCGGTCGTGTTCCCTGCATTCTGCAATTCAGCAGAGGCGGGCAGCTCGGTCGACATGCGGTTCGGCAGCGTTACGACCACGACCAATGACCGGTTCATCATGAAGACAGGTGACCCGGCGGTCGAGCTCAACCACAATGTCCGGGTGATCGAGACTATCGGCAAGGCATCCGCGTACATGAACGTACTCGGCCTCGAGAGCAGGAGTGAGTATACCATACCTGAAGTGGTCTATGCGACAACCGGGTTCTCCGAGACCACCACCGTCGACGGACTCATCGAGATCTTTGACAAGACCATGCACTACACGAGCCGTCTGACCGGTGAGGGAGAAGCCCCGCTCGATGTCTGAACAGGAAATGCGCTGATGCGGGGCGTACCCGGGATACCCTGGACCCCCGCCGATATGCCTTTTTTCCGTGAACAAATCTCCCTGAAGATACCTGGTTGCTCAACCCCGGTCTCGTTCTTTACTCCTGAACGTTCTATTCATATGATGTGGATATCCTGATCAACCCCATTCCCGATTGAGTGCAATCAAGGTTCACAGGAATATCACATCACGGGGCCACAGGCATCTCCTCCACGATCCCAACCAGGGAAGTGCGCTGACGGGTCAGCCCCTTCTCCCATAACGGATCATCGGCCGAATTGATCGCTCAAGGTTCCTGTATGTGCCCACGGGAGCCTGTTTTGGGCCCGGTATCCTCTCTGAAGGGAGCATGAGCAGAAATGAGTCAGGAGGGGATACGTAACCGATCTGGAATGAGAGAGCAGGAAGGATTATCAAGAGGTCCCGGGGCAGGGGATATGGTCAGGACAGGCAGAAAGCATGGTCTGGTATGACCTTTCCCGGACACTGCCCGGTATCCCGTCAAAGGTATGCCGTGCCACGATTGCGGGCGGGCAAAGGTCAGGACCCCGGGGTATAGTGCGTCACCTCGCCCCAGGGGACCAGCCCGGCCTCATCAGGCACCGAGACCGGGCCGTGCCCGCAGCAGACCAGGCACCCGGTCCTCCCCCCATGGTACTGCCCGGTGGTGCCCCGGGCGAGATCGAGGAGGAGCTGGCGTTCCCGGCGTGCAACCTCGCTGTCCACGTTCACCGAGCTGACGAGGATCACCGCAAGGGTATTGTATGCTGCACGGTCAGGGGAGAGGTGCGGGAAATTTATCACCGTGTCAGCCGTAAAAAGCACCCCAATCTCCTCGCAGAACAGGTAGACCTGCCCGTGCAGGTGCCCGCCGAGTCCTTCCAGCACCTCGAACCGGTACCCCCCGATATCAAGCGTTTCGAGAACCGGGAACCCACTGCGCTCGACCCCTGATCCCGGGGGAAACAGCGTAACCTCCTGCGGCGGATTGAACCGCGAGAAGAGGTTGATCATCGTGGTATAGATCTCCTCGAGGACCGATGCCTCGCTCCGTGAACCATATGCCCGGTTCGCAACCCTGATGATCTCCTGCGTCCCGGGATGCATGCGGGCCGGCGCCCCGATCTCCCCACCTGCCCCGCAGTGGTCCGCATCGGCATGGGTGATCACGAGGTCCCGTATTGCCTCTCTCCCGCCCGGTACGAGTTCCCGGATGAGGGCCCCGATATCCCGTGCATAGATCCCGTACCCGGTATCGATCATCGTGCAGCCTTCGGGAGTTGCGATGAGGTACACATTGCCCCCGGCAGGTGGCTGGATGCAGATGAGGGTGACCTCATCCGTGAGCGGTATTGACTGGATATCGGCAAAGAACCCGTCACCCGTGGTGGCGGTGAGGGTCCTGCCGGTCTGGAGAAAGGAGGCAAAGACCGTCTTCGGGTCCTGGCCGAGGTTCATCAGCTCCTGGACGGCGTGGTTGATGTCTGCGAGAAACGAGAAGAGGAACTGGTCTTTAGACCCGCCGATGATTGCACGGAGCTCCTGGGCAAACCGTATGTAGAAGACGGTATCGTCAAGGCTCTTCCCGGTCGTATCGTACTCGAGGATCTCTATCCGGTACCGGGACTTGAGCGCATCGAGGAGACGCTCGACGGCCGCACTCTCCTCGAGGCTGATCGTTACCGTGAGCCGCTCCGGGTGGCGGCCCCGGTCATCGAAATCGATGTACGTGATATTTGCCCCGCACGCGGTCGTGTGGTTGAGGAAGGCAAAGAGTGCACCGGGTTCATTCGGGAGGAAGATGTACACTTTGAGGATACTGAGTGGCTGCAGGGTGTCCTGGAGGTATCCCATCGCAGCGAGTCCGTCCTCGATGGTTCCGTACGCTTCCTCGGGGCAGGTGACCTCGAAGAAGACGATGAACGGGTCGATCCGCTGGTCGAACTGGACCCGGTTGATATTCGCCCCGCTGTGCATCACCACGCGGGCCACGTTATGGAGCGCTCCGGGGAGGTTCGGCACCCGTGCGATAAAGGAGTACTTGGGCATGACATCACCGAGTGTAGCATACCCGTGGGATGTGAAACGATATCTCTCTTTCCGGTTCATCACCAGATGTGGAGATATTTCCCATTTTGAGGACGTGTGGAGGCCTATCGCATCTCTCTGCACCCACGGGATACCGCTCACCCGCAACAGGAGACTATCCTGCACATGGTCCTCGCGGGGTCCCAGGAGTACGTCACCACCCTGCTTATCAGGCGGTTCGGGCAGTCATGGCCGGAGATACCGAAGATCCCGCCCTGGAGAAATGCCGCAAGCAAGGGATCGATGGAGAGAGAGAACAGGGGAAGATCGCGCACCCCATGCCCCGGGTGAAGGTATGACCCTGCTGTTTTGAGACCGGGGCTAAACCATTACCGGCCCCGGGGATCGCGTCTGGTTGTATCCCCGGGAGAAGTGAAAAATTTATCCTATTCCGGATTGGAACCGAAGATATCTTCATGCTCCATCATCAGTGAACCGAAGATGATCTTCTCGAGGACCTGGGATACGTACTTGATCTTCTGGGCCTGCTCCATATCCTCGTTCCGATGGATATCTGAGTAGATCTGTACCCGGAGGAGGGCAAACCGGAGGTGATCGAGCCCCTCCTCGTCAAGAGTCATCGCACTGCGGTAGATCTTCTCAACCGACCCGGGAAAGAGGTGGATATCTTCAAGGACCCGTGCAATATCTTCGAAGAGGGGAAGGGGAGTCCCGCCAGCCTCGAGAACCTCCCTGAATTTCATCTACTTCTCAACCACTCTGACGAGTTCTTCCATCACTGCATCGACGCTCTTCCAGGTGGGGCTGTCGCGGCTCCGGATCACGAACGGCTTTCCCTCATCCCCGGCTTTCCGCATCTCGGGATCGAGGGGGATAGAACCGAGGAAGGGGACGCCGAGTTCCTCTGCGATCCGTTTCCCTCCGCCGGATCCGAAGAGGTCGATCTCCCCCTGGCAGTGCGGGCAGACGAGCGCGCTCATGTTCTCGACGATACCTACCACAGGGATATCGAGCTTTTCCACGAATTTGGTTGCCTTCATTGCATCCATCGTCGCAACATCCTGCGGGGTCGTGACAATGACCGCACCGGTCACGTTCGGAGCGAGCTGGATGATCGAGAGAGCCTCGTCTCCCGTGCCGGGAGGCAGGTCCACAACGAGGAAGTCGAGCGGGCCCCAGTCAACGTCAGAGAGGAACTGGGAGATCGCGCTCATCTTCATCGGGCCGCGCCAGATGACCGGGGTGCTGGCATCAGGAAGGAGGAAACCCATCGAGATGACCGAGAGGTTGCCCGTCATCCGGATTGGTTGGATCATGTTCCCAAGCGTGGTGAGCTTCTGGTCCTCGATGCCGAGCATCTTCGGCACGTTCGGGCCATGGATATCAAGGTCCATCAGGCCTGTTTTATATCCATGTGCCGACAGGGCAAACGCGAGGTTCACGGAAACGGTGGATTTCCCGACACCGCCCTTGCCGCTCAGCACGAGGATAACGTGCTTCACATCGATTTTAGATTTTTCAGGGAGCCCTTTTGCCTTTCCCTGGGCGGTATCGCAGGTGGCAGCACTGGGGCAGCTGTCACATTCCTGGTCGCATTCCTCTTCTTTGCTATGTTTCTGGTCTTCCATAAAAAAACAGCCTCGTTATCTTGTTCCGTATACTATGGGGAAAAATGAAATAAAGATATATACATACGGGCAAAAGCACCCCGGCGTCCTGCCGGCTACCTCCCACCCCGGTTTGCATCAAGTGTCTCATTGCAGAGATGATCAGCCCGCACGATCATCGGGTGCTCCCTCGGGACAGAGGTATACGTGACCCGTCTGAACCGTGATGCAAGCAGGGAGGCCTCCCGGCAGAGGGGTTGGAGCCGGGGTGAAGATACGCGGTACCGGCCGGTCATCTGCCGCATGACGAGTTCGCTGTCCGAGAAGACTGCGACCTGCGTGCCCCCATGCCGGGCGGCAGCGGTGAGCCCCGCGATGAGCGCCTGGTATTCTGCCTCGTTATTGGTCTTTTGCCCGAGCGGGATCGCATCCTCCTCGATGACCATAGCCCGGGTATCGAGCAGGATATACGCGCAGGCAGCAGGCCCGGGATTGCCCCGGGATGCTCCATCCGTGTACAGTGAGAGAGATAGCTCGTCTGCAGCTGCCATACCTGTCCAGCTATCGTGGTTGCAGGATATGGGTCTT
>DUGL01000104.1:0-2224 GCA_013331415.1 Methanoregulaceae archaeon
AAACCACAGTCTCCAGGGAAGCAGGATACAGCTGTCAAACTGCCCGGGGGGAGCCCTCTCCGGCATTCAACCCTTGATCCACTCTGCCCGGTGGTCGCCCGAGGGTGAGGGGCAGCGACCTTACGGTAATTTCGTGGGCGAAGGCGCATTCACCTGACAGAAGTGTTTTCGTGGCTATTCACCCCACATGCTTTCCGGGTGAATACGTATCCTCACCCTCAAACAAGAGCGGGGAACCATTTTCCGGACAGCAGATCATCCCTGGATGCAGGGGGCGGGACCGTGTGGAGCGATATGTCGTTTCCTTGCGGCATGCCCGGGGATGCACCGGATGGGGGGGGTATCTGATCCCGGCTGCGGGTTTTTTTGGGCATCCAGGTTCATGCAACGGAAATCTTACCGGAAAGAGAAGAACATCGAGGGGAATTAGCATGACATCAGGGAAATCTCGCAGGATAACCTGATCCTGTTCTCCTCCTTTTTCCGGCTTGTTTTACCCTGCTGCCCGGGAATATGTTCCGGATGAGTGGAGAGAGCGCGGCCGGTTTTCGAGGTTTCAGAAAAAAAAAAGTAAGAATTGCAGAGAGAGAAGCGAGAGCGTTCAGACCAGTCCGCAGTTCTTCAGGAACCTGATGTGGAGCCGTGGGTCGTTCCCGAGCTCGGGATGGAAGGAGAGCGCCATGTGCCGGCCCTGCTCGAGGGCAACGATCCCTTCGGGACAACTCCCCAGGACTTTGATTCCGTTACCCGGGTGCTCGGCAACCGGTGCCCGGATAAAGACCGCATGAAATGGCCGGTCAAGGCCGGCTATCCCGATATCTGCCTCGAAGGATTCGCGCTGGCGGCCGAATGCATTCCTCTTTGCAGCATAGTCCATCAGGCCGAGCGGATGCACCCGCGGGTCATCGACCTCGCGGGCCATCAGGACCATCCCTGCGCAGGTTGCAAACATCCCCCCTTCAAATTCAACAAGGGGTGAATAGAACCCGAATTTATCGATGAGACGGGAGATCGTGGTCGATTCGCCGCCCGGAATTGCCACGGCATCAAGATGCGGGATCTCGGCGGGTTTCCTGACCGCCAGAACCTCCAGGGACGCTTCGCTCCCGAAAGTCCGTGCAGCACTCCGGAACGCATCGATATGCTCGCTCACATCACCCTGCAGTGCCAGGACACCGATCCTAGCGACCACGGTACTGGAGCACCTCGTCATCCCGCAACAGGTGGATATCCAGGCCCTTCATGGCCTCACCGAGCCCCCTGCTCGCCTGGGCAATCGCCGCAGGGTCGTCGAAATGGTTTACGGCTTCCACGATCGCCCGGGCCATCTTCTCCGGGCTGGATGATTTGAAGATACCGGACCCGACGAATACCCCGTCTGCACCCATCTGCATCATCAGGGCCGCATCACAGGGGGTGGCGATCCCGCCTGCCGAGAAGTTGACAACCGGAAGCCGCCCCCGCTTCACGGTCTCGAGGAGGAGGTCGACTGGTGCTTCGAGATCACGGGCCCGGTCGGTGATCTCCTGCGGCGTCAGCCCCTGGAGTGCCCGTATCTCTCCAATGATATTTCTCATGTGCCTGACCGCTTCCACCACGTTGCCGGTCCCTGCCTCGCCTTTCGTCCGGATCATGGCAGCACCTTCCTGGATCCTGCGGAGCGCCTCACCAAGATCGCGGGCACCGCAGACGAACGGGACGGTAAACTGCTTCTTGTCGATATGGAACTGCTCATCAGCCGGCGTCAGAACCTCGCTCTCATCGATCATATCGACCCCGAGAGACTCGAGGACCTGCGCTTCCACGATATGGCCAATCCTCACCTTGGCCATGACCGGTATGGAGACAGCATCCATGATCTCCATGACAATAGCCGGATCCGCCATCCGCGCGACCCCGCCTGCTTTCCGTATATCTGCGGGCACCCGCTCCAGAGCCATCACGGCAACAGCACCCGCCTCCTCTGCGATCGTTGCCTGTCCGGCATTGACCACATCCATAATCACCCCTCCTTTCTGCATGGATGCAAAGCCGCGCTTCAGGAGCTCGGTGCCATATCTCAGCTCCTCGAGTTTCATAGTCCTGTATAGAGTACTCCTGATCCCACTAAAAGAAGTACGATGCTGACCAGTGCACCAAAGGCAAGGGTGACCGCCCGCACGGCTGCGATAATTGCCGGCCCTCCTTCCGCAAGCGGGCGTTCACCGGTCCCCATCACATAGTA
>DUGL01000104.1:2277-2828 GCA_013331415.1 Methanoregulaceae archaeon
CTCCGAAATAGACGAGGAGGAGTGCCCCTGCAATGCGTGCCGGGAAAAAGTTCAGGATATCATCCATTCGCGCGGCGCACCAGCCGAGCCGCTCCCGCTCGTCACGGTACCCGAGCATGGCATCCATGGTGTTTGCTGCACGAAACACTGCTGCACCTGCCAGACCAAAGAGTCCGAAGTAGAAGAGCGGTGCGATGATGCTGTCCACAAGGTTCTCCGCCATCGACTCGTACGCGGCTGACCTGACCTGTTCAGGGTCGAGAGCACGCGTATCCCTGCTCACCATCATCGCGGCAGCTCTCTGCCCTTCCCCAAGATCCCGGACCGTCGCCTGACTGACTGCAACGGCATGTTCCTCGAGTGCCCGCCATGCAAGGCAGAATTTCAGGAGGATCGGACCGGCAACGAGGAGGACATATCCGGGGAGATACTTCCCTGCGAGAAAGAACGGGAGCGCGAAGAGCAGGACCGTTACAACCCACATCACCACGCCTGCAGCCCTCTGGAGGAGGGGTGGCCACATTCCCGGGCGCCCCCACCAGCCGATGAAG
>DUGL01000104.1:2961-4241 GCA_013331415.1 Methanoregulaceae archaeon
ATCCGGCTTCAGTCACTGACCAGGGTTGCGGGGAAGGAGGTCCGGAATGCCGTCTTCGATCGGGTAATCAACCTCGCACGCAGGACAGGAGAGGATTCCAGTGATGATTTCAATTTCGTCCTCTTCCGTCACCGCCAGTACCAGGTCCCCTTTACAGACCGGGCAGCACAAAATGGGGAGGAGACTCCTTTTCATTGCTGATCCCTGATATCGATGATGTGGGCAACATCCGGACCTGTTGATATCAGGGTAATGGGTGCACCGATGTCCGCTTCTGCTTTTCCAAGAAAATCGAGCGCTTTCCTGGTGAGGCGATCATAGTCCGTGATGCCGGCACATGCAGGATCAACCCGGTCGATACCCGTGATGGCTGCCTGGGTGCAGCCGTTGATCATCGCCGAGTAGCGCGCCATCTTCCCATCCCATTCACCGATACGCCGCTGCCGGTGCGTTACGGTGCCAAACTCCTGGATACCGAGGGAATCCGAGACATCACGGGTCATCTCGGTCGAGAACGGGCCTTCACCGACCCTGGTCGGATATGCCTTGAAGACCACGATCACATCGTCAATCCTGGTTGGCCCGACCCCGTTGTCTGAAGCAATCTGGGAAGCCGATGTGTCCTTGCTTGTGACAAAGGGATATGTTCCATAGTACAGCGAGATCCCAAAGCCCTGGGTTCCTTCGAGGAGAACGCTCTCCCCCCGGTCAAGCGCACCATTGATCTCTGCAGGTACATCGATGAGGAACTGCTGGAGTTCCGGGAAATCTTTTGCCTGACGGGCAACCCGCATGACCCTGTCCGCGTTTGCCGGGCCGCATCCGCTCCCCGTGCTCCCTATCGTCTTGGCAAGGTGGTCACTTGCCTTGTCCCGGCGGATATGATCCTCTTCGATGACTGCACACCGGTAATCCACAAAGGTCCGTTCCTGTACCCCGAGGAGATCCACCTCATGCCTGAGTACCCGGGGATCGACGAGCACCCCGGTCCCGATGAAGAGTCGGGCATGGGGATAGACAAACCCTGAGGGGACCATGCGCACCCCGTACTCCTTCTCCCCCATCGTCACGGTGTGACCGGCATTGGGCCCGACACCGCCCCGCGAGATGATGGTTGGGTGGTCCTGGAACGCAATGTGGGCAACTATCTTTCCCTTTCCCTCATCGCCAAAGAACCCGCCAACAATTATCGTGCAACTCATTGTCCAACCATCTAGTATAGGTATGCCGGTGCCATAAAAGTATTACTTGGCCGTCGCCAGGTGGCTATCCCGATGGAT
>DUGL01000102.1:0-2575 GCA_013331415.1 Methanoregulaceae archaeon
CCACGAGAGAATCCGTTCACCTGGCACCAGGGGGGTCTGTTCTGCGGGACACTGCGGGTGGGGTGGAAACGATTCGGATCATCCCGCAGCTGCCGGCTGCAGAGCCGTACCCGGACCCCGGGGAGTTGTTCCCGCCAGGATGCCCGGCTTTCCTGGACAGTGACCTGTCCCGGTACTGCTCAGGGAGGGGGATCCTCCCGGTTTCCTGCACCCGGACCCCGGGCGATCTCCCCAACAGACCCTCCCTTGCGGGATCAGGCACGACCTCCCGTCAGGTGCGGGCGCCTGAATTCCCGTGTCTTCTCTGAATGCCCGTCCCTTGCGGGACCAGAGAGGATCCTCCCGTCAGGTCCCAGCTCCCGGACCATGGCTGGATTCCGGACATGCCCATTCCAGGCGGGACCCGGGGATACCTCGCCCGATTCCCCGGTCACCACGTTTATCACGCATTCCTGCCCATAGATGATGAATGAACTGGCTCCAGGTGCTCCTGCTCCTCTTGGCGCTCTACGTAGTGGTCGCGCTGATCATCCGGGAGAAGGAGTACTTCAGGGAGCACATCGTCTTCTATGGCCCGATCATGGCGATCAAGTCCATGAAGGTGGGATTTTTTGACCGGTTCCGGCGGTTCTCGACGTTCCTGCGCATCTATGCAACGTTTGGCGTCGTGATGGTCGTGATCATCTCGGTCGCGATGACCATCCTCCTCTTCTTCTCGCTCCAGTTCACGTTCGCGGTCCGGCCGCCACCCACCGGTATCTACGCACCCCAGAATATCCTCCTGATACCGGGGCTGAACGAATACATCCCCTCCACGATCGCGGTCTGGCTGGCATTCGTGATCACGATCGCGGTCCACGAGTTCGGCCATGGGATCCTCTCGCGGGTGGAGAACATATCGGTCAAAAGCATCGGAGCCCTCATCCTGGTCATCCCTATCGGGTTCTTTGTCGAGCCCGATGAGGAAGAGCTCAACGCGACGCGGGGGATGAAGAAGATCCGTATGTTTGGTGCCGGGATAACGAACAACATGGTGGTCGGCGGGGCGTGCTTTGTCCTGATGATCCTGATGATGGGGCTCGTTGCCCCGGTGACCGGCCCGATCATCGGCGGGGTGTACCAGGACTTCCCGGCACAGCAGGCGGGGGTACCCGCATTCTCGGTCATCCACGCGGTAAACGGGGTTGCCGTGGAGACCCCCGGCGAGGTCTCTGCACTCCTGAATGCGACAAAACCGGGTGATGCCATCACCCTCTCCCTCGAACAGGGAGGGTTGCTGGCTGACTATCCCCTCACGCTCGCAGAATGGCCAGAAGGGATACCGGGCCGGGATTCCGGGTTCATGGGGGTCACGTACTATGACCCGGGCCTCGTCCTGGGTGGGATCAGGGAGAGCATCTCCCCGATCGGGTTCCTCCGGTTCCTGACTGTTCCCTTCGACATTGGCGGGATGGCAAACCCGCTCCGGATCCTCGCCTTTGACACCACCGAGCAGCGGTTCTACGAGGCTCCCTTCCCGGCCTTCTGGGGGATTGTCCACCTCCTCTTCTGGTGCGGGTGGATCAACATCAGCGTCGGGATCTTCAACGCGCTGCCCATGGTACCGCTTGACGGCGGCTACATCCTGAAGGAGGCGGTGGACCGCCTCTTCGAGCGGCGGGGGATCACCCGGTACGCGAGTGCGGTCGTAACAGGCATCTCGACCCTGATGATTGTGGTCCTCGTCTCGCTCATCATGCTGCCATACCTCTTCAGCCTGACCGCAGGATGACCCGGGGCGGGACCATGCCGGAGGGAAGACTCTTTTTTTCTGCAGGCCAATACTCCTGCAGTACATACGGAACTGGCGATTTGCCGAGGCTGCAATGAGACTCTCATCCTGTAAAAAATCCTATACCAGCGATACCCAGCGGACAGTCACCCCGGAAGAGACACTCGCCCGGGTCGAGCGCCTGTTGCCTGCCGCCGGGATCACGCGGGTCGCAGATATCACGAGCCTCGACCGGATCGGGATACCGGTCTTCTCGAGCATCCGGCCCACTGCCGGCCAGGGCGCAGTATCGGTCTACAACGGCAAGGGGGCGACCCCGGCCGAGGCGAAGGTCTCCGCGATGATGGAGGGGATAGAACGGTTCTCGGCAGAAATCCACGGGCAGGAGCTCATGGTTGCCAGGTATTCCCGTATCGCACAGGATCGGCCGGCCCTCGACCCGGCACTCCTCGTCCTCCCCCGCGGGGCCGACCCGGACATGCCGATCCCGTGGGTATCCGGGTACGACCTCATCGCTGACGAGGAGATCCTCGTCCCTGCCAGTGCCGTCTTCCACCCGCTGCCGCCGCACTACCCCCAGCTCTTCCGCACTTCGACAAACGGGCTCGCTTCCGGCAACACGCCCGAAGAGGCGGTCTTCCATGCCCTGATGGAGCTGATCGAGCGCGATGCCTGGTCGCTCGTGGAGGCATCCCGGGATACGGGGCCGGCGGTGGAGGATATCGACGACCCCCTCGCCGGGAGCCTCCTCGGGAAGTTCCAGGCAGCTGATGTTGCGGTCACGGTCCGGGACATCACAAGCGA
>DUGL01000102.1:2622-3383 GCA_013331415.1 Methanoregulaceae archaeon
GGGCGCTCACCGAGGTTGCCCAGAGCCGCCTGACCCAGATCCATGGAGCGAGGGAGGACACCACGGTCGCCGATATCAGGAAGAAGATGGGGTATGAACGGGCAAAGCGGATGAACCGGTACTGGTTTGAGGCTCCGATCCAGGAGAAGTTCTCAAAAATCCCCTCGTTTGACAGCCCGGACTTCCTCGATGATATCATGCTCACCATCCGGCGGCTGAAAGCGGCTGGCCTCTCCCGCGTGATCGCAACCGACCTGACCCGGGCAGAGATCGGGGTCCCGGTCGTCCGGGTGGTGGTGCCCGGCCTCGAGATCGCTGCCATGGACCAGGAACGGGTCGGGCAGCGGTGCCGTGATGCGCAGCATCGCCGGGCACGGACCCGTTCCTGAAGGGGAGGGGAGCCATGGACCGGGAGTGGATTGGGGGACGGGTTCCATGATCCCGGAGATCGTGGTCTTCCTCGGCCCCAGTCTTGCGCCCGAGACTGCTGCAGGCATCCTCCCTGCAGACTACCGGCCCCCGGCAAAACGCGGGGACATCACCGATGCTGCCCGGGGCGGCGCCCGCATCATCACCCTGGTAGACGGCGTATTCTTCCAGGACTGCTCGGTCGGGCACCGGGAGATCCTCGCCGCACTGCAGGGCGGCGCCCGCGTTATCGGGGCATCCAGCATGGGGGCGCTGCGCGCCGCTGAACTCGATACGCTCGGGATGGAGGGGGTGGGGAGGATCTACCGGCTCTACCGCGACGGGGTGCTCAC
>DUGL01000188.1 GCA_013331415.1 Methanoregulaceae archaeon
CTGTCCGGGAAGAACCGGGAGAGGATGGCAAGGTATACCTCGGTGACGGTGAGATCGGCCGAGCCGAGTGTCACGGCCACCCCTGCGAGGAGCCCGATAGCCACGGCAAGGATAACGAGGGCGAGCGCCCTGCGCCCAAGCAGTGCCCGGTATGTCCCGGCTATCTGCTCCCCCCTGCTCTCAGGGGCCGGTGATCGCTCTGGCCCGGGGGTCATGGGACCGGGAAGACGAAGCGGGCTGGATCCGCGATGGAAGGGTCCAGCCCCTGGAACCGGCTGATGTACATGCGGTGCAGTCCCCCGGGATCAAGGTCGGAGAAGACGCCGGGATGGAACCACCCGGCGAGGTATGCCTCCCCGATGATGTACTGAGGGCCGCCAATGAGGGCGTTGTGGAGGAGGTACACGCGCCCCTGCCGGACGGCCGGGATGGCGTCCCAACCGGGCCGGGAGAGGAGGGTCTCACGGGTCGGTCCGAATGCGGATGCATTTGTCCCGGAGTAGCCGCCGAAGCTGTACTGCCCGGTGCCCACGATCTTGACCACCACGCCGGGCTGCCGGCTGATGACGGCCTCGGGATCGACATCCGGGTAATCGGCAACGCTGTCTGCAAAGATGTTCCTGCCCCCGGCAAGAACGATCTTGTCATGGTACCCGGACCCCGGCCCGGCACTCCGGTAGTCGTTCCAGGTCTCGAAGTACACGGCAGGCCAGGGCTCTGCCGGATCGGACAGGCCAATAGCGAGCGTGTCAAGGACATCGCGGTAGAATCCCGCGAGCTGCTCGCTCTCCTCGTTCCGGTCAAATATCTCTCCGAGGATCCGGACATCGTCGAGGTAGGTCTCGGGGTGGTAGCAGTCAATCCGGAAGACCGTGATATCGGGGTTGGCCGAGGCGATGCGCTGCTCGATCTCATCGCACTCCTTTGCGCTCACCGTTGCATACAGGAAGACCGCGTCCGGCCGGGCGGAAAGGATCCGCTCGTAGTCGGGTGCCCAGATCGACCCGACCGATGGGGTGTTCTGGAACTCAGGGAAGAACTCCGGCTTCTGGCCGGTATACCGTTCAACGGCGACGATACGGGACGGTTCCACTCCGAGCGACCGCAGCGTCTCGAGTGTCTCCCCGTTCATGACCACCACGCGCCGGAGCGGGCGGGTGAGCGTGCGGACCTTCCCCGTCGAGTCGGTCACCTGTTTTGGCACCCCGCCCCAGAGCGTATAGACCGTGACGGCATCGGTCACCTCACGCTCGTCCGGTGCACCCGTGCAGTCTCCCCCTGCGCTGCAGGCGAGGAAGCTGAGAATGCTCCCGGCGACCTCTTCCCGGGTGAGGATGCTGTCCCCGTCACGGTCGCCGGGCATCGTGCCGGCGAGAGCAGGCTGGATGGAGATGGCGAGCAGGAGGACGAGGATGAGCACCGATGTACGGTTCATGGCGACCGCCTCCCCAGGAGGTATCCGGCAGATGCAAGCGCGGCCAGGATGCATCCGGCTACGGCAGGCCAGGACCCGGCCCGGGGCGTGGCCGGCAGGCCGGGAGCCCCCGCAGTCGTCACCGGCCCATGGTCTTCACCCTCCGGGGTCACCACGCCACGGCTCCCGCTGGAGAAATCCACCCATGTGCCGGTGATATCCCCGTCCGTGATGCCCGTGAGGGTGTACGAGACCTCCGGCTCATCCAGCACAGCCAGGTGCAGGAACCCGCCGCTCCACTGCCACTGGGCTGCGGGGAGTGAACAGGAGGTCACCTCCGCGCCTTCCGGGATAGCCTCCGTGATCCCAGGGATGGCACCAGCCGGTACGACGAGTGTTATGGTGGCAGTCCCATCCGCGCCCTGGTCAACCGAGCGGGTGATGCCTGCTGCTGCAGGCAGGACGAGGACCAGCAGGAGGATGGCTGCCAGAAGAGCTCTCTGATACATGCGTACCTGTGTAATGGGTATGTACTATCTTAATGATTTTTTTACGAAGTCATCCTAATTGGTTATTCGTATGAAAGGAGCAGGGCTATCCCGGTCCCGGAAGAAGATGTGCAGGATTATATTCCCTGATCCCGGATACTTCACCCTGAGGACAACGCTGGTTCCATGAGCTCCGGATACATGATCGAGACACAGGACCTGACCCGGGTCTATGGGTCCCTCTGCGCGGTAGACGAGCTCTCGCTCTCGGTGGGAAACGAGATATTCGGGCTGCTCGGCCCGAACGGGTCCGGGAAGACAACCACGGTCCTGATGCTGACCACCCTGCTCCGTCCCACGAGCGGATCAGCGCTCATCTGTGGCCATGACGTGGTCAGAGAGGCCCGGGAGGTCAGGAACCATATCAGCTACGTGCCCCAGGACATGGCGGTGGACATCAAGCTCACCGGGAGGGAAAATGTTGCCCTCTTCGCCCGGCTCTACGGGATCGAGCGCCGTGACGAGAAGGTCGACGAAGTGCTCGCGATCATGGAACTCGATTCCCGTGCCGATGACCTGGTCCGGACCTACTCGGGCGGGATGCGGCGGCGGCTGGAGCTCGCGCAGGCCCTGGTCCACGAGCCACGGGTCCTCTTCCTGGACGAGCCGACCATCGGACTCGATGTTGCCGCCCGGCAGAAGATCTGGGAACACATCCGCGCCCTGAAGGTCCGGGGCATGACCATCTTCGTGACTACCCACTACATGGACGAGGCCGACCATTCCTGCGACCGGGTCGGCATTCTTGACCATGGCAGGCTGGTGGCCGTGGACTCCCCTGCCCGGCTGAAGAACCACCGGGGCCAGGACATCATCACCATCCGGATCTCCGGGTCATGGGACGGCAGGGTCCCGGACGGTGTCCGGTTCCTCGGTGATGAGGGGGAGGAGCTGGTCTTTTGCGCCCGGGACGGCAGCGCCATGGTGCCCGGGCTGGTCCGCCACTTCGAGCAACAGGGGGCGACTGTCCGTTCGATTGCGGTCCGGACACCGACGCTCGATGACATCTTCCTCTCGCTTGTCAGAACCCGGGACGAACCCGGGGGCTTTGACGACCACCGGTTCAGGACGATGCTCCGGAGGCGCTCGTGAAGGACGTCCTCGCGTACTTCCAACGGGACCTGCTCCGCTGGGTACGGGGGAGGCTCGCGGTGGTCTCGGCCCTGGTGATGCCGGCAGCATGGCTCATCTTCGTGGGCCTGGCCCTGCCCACCACGTTCACGGAAAACTACATCGACTTCATTACCCCGGGAATCCTGGTCCTGACGATGCTTGGCGCCTCGTTACAGGGGGGCTCGCTCCTCATCTTCGATCGGATCCTCGGGTTCCTGAACAAGTTCCTTGCCCTCCCCTCCTCGCGGGAGAGTATCCTGTTTGGTAAGATCCTCTTCATCACCACCCGCGGGCTCATCCAGGCGACGGTGATCCTTATTCTCGCGTTCATCCTCGGGGCAGCGCTCTTCCCTCCCATGGAACTCGTGCTCACCTACGCCATCCTCGCCCTCTTCGGCCTCCTGCTCTCGGCCTTCTCCACGACCGTGGCCCTCCACCTTTCCGACCACGATGCGTACGCGGCCTTCAGCGCCATGGTGAGCATGCCGCTCTTCTTCACCAGCAGCGCCCTGATGCCCTACGAGGTGATGCCTGCCTGGCTCCGGGGTCTGGCGTACCTGAACCCGGTGAGCTTTGCCATCGACAGCATCCGGGCCCTGCAGGTGGGGGTCATCCTCTGGTCGCGCCTGGGAGCACTGCTGGTCCTGGCCGCGGTGGTGATAGGGGTGAGCGTCTATCGCTTCAGGAAGGTCACGCTCTGATGAGGGGGGGCGGGGCAGGGTTGTACCAGTGATGACAGGGAATGCTCTCTCCTCCATCAGAAAGGGTGCATCCTGAAATCAGGGTCATGGGCTCTCCTGATCCCTTCCCGCACCCGTGACCGGGGTCTCTGGCGGGCACAACACGAAGGTCCTGCTCTGATACCAGGAGCTGGGGGGGACGACTGCTCCTTGCGCCTAGGGGATGAGCGGGGAGTGGTTGTCACTCCCTGGCGATAGCCCGCGACCGAGGAGGGTGGACACAGCCGGGTACCTGCCCTGATGTCGCACTACCCTGATACGTATTTTAAAATAGTACAATAAAATTTATTTTTCATAAATAGTATTACAATAATAACAATATTTATTATGATACCGGTTCCATACTCCCGCTGGCGGAATCACTCCCGTGATTCCCTGCCACGGGGTTCGGGATTGTGCCCTCCTGAACTCCTGTCCATAGCCTCATGGAAACCAGCAAGGGCAACGGGGGGATTGAAACCAGATGAAACTGACCGTACACGAACAGAACCAGGCAACGCTTGATACCGGGGAGGACCCCTGCCTCTTCCAGGCTCCCCGGGGCTTGAAGGAGAGTGGCTACTCACGGGGAAAAGACCTGTACCAGCATCCACGAAAGGATTTGCCCCCTCTCTACTACCTTCACCGGTGGTCACTGCAACCAGGGGAGAGGGAGGAGATCACCCTCATATCCCCTATCATGGCAGGGCGGTTCCTGGAAGCGCGGGGGCTGGTCTGTCAGGATATCGGGGACCAGCGTGCATCAGCCATCCTCCGGTCCTGGGGATACGGGATGCTCGAGGAGTTCTAGACCACATCATCACCCTGCCGCAGGCAGCATTTCCCTGCCGCGGCCACCCGTCTCCAGGGTCGGGGGAGTCATCCACACAGCTCCCCTCCCGGGTGTACGGGACCGGATGCACATTTTCTCACATCCCTGTGCCGGGAAGAAAAACACAGTACGACAGGTGCAGCTGCACCTCTAAAGGGTAAAAGCAGTATCATCTCCTGGCAGATATATTCTAAAAATCATTCTTTTTTATTTTACCTGGTAATAATAATAAGAATTAAGTACATAATGTTCACATAGAAGCCGTGATACCCATGCGATGCATACCCCTGCTTCCCTTCCTCATTGCCGGGCTCTTCCTGCTGTCGGTAATCCCCGTGGCCTGCGGTGCACAGGCAGGTTCTGACGCGGGGATCTCTCCCGCCCTGGCCGGTCCAGGCTGCGATCTCGCCATCGCGGGCGTGGTGAACCCGGTTGCAGGAACGGTCTTCGCGGACATGGGAAATACCATCCGCATCGTCCGGATCAGGAACAATGGTCCGGGGCCCTCCCCGGGAACGGAAGTGGAGCTGCGAGCAAGCGACGGCTTTACCGGGAGAACAGCAGTGCCTCCGCTTGCCAGCGGGGAGGAGATCACCGTCTCCATCCGGGATCCCACCATCCGGCGGACAACGGGGTTGACCGTTACCTATACCGCGATTGTCGACCCCGATAACCTGGTACAGGAGTCAGATGAGACCGACAACAGGAAAACAAGCACAGAGAAGACGGTCACCTGGAACGGGTATGCGGGGAAGCGGTATACCCGTGGTGAGGATGTTACTACCTATCGGACCTTCGATCTCCCGGGCGGCCTCGTCCACTCCTTCGGGGACAGCGCGTACCGCTCGGGGAGTTTCCCTGCCGGGTGGACTGAGTTTTCTGTCACCTGGACGGGGGCTGACCTCCCCCTCTCCCCGGATGCCGTGGTGAGGGAGGCCCGGCTCTACGTGCCCTATACCTGGGATAACTCGAACGAGGCTGGCCGGGTCACCCTCTCGTTCAACGGTGTCCCTGTCACCCGTCAGGCATGGTACCAGGACCGGAGTGATTTCGGTGCCTATGCGGACCATGCCTACGGCCTCCTCACCTACGATGTAACCTCCCAGTTCCGGAAGGGCGGGGAGAACAGTGCAGTATTTTCCCGGACTGACAGCAATGCAAAGATATCGATGTACGGATTTACCCTGGCAGTGGTCTATGAAGATCCCGCAGCCGTCCGGTCCCTTATCTTTATGAATGAGGGGTTCGACATCCTGGGCGCAGACGAGAACGGGTACGGGACCACGCCCGATGAAGCGACCGCCTATGTGCCCTTCTCCGGCCTCACCATCGATACCTCACAGGTCTCTCACGCGATGCTCACCACGTTCGTGCCATCCGCAGGCATCGAAGGGAACCTCTCGGTGAATGGCAGATGGATTGCATCTGATGTCTGGGACTACGGCTCCGCCGGGGGGACGCAGGTAGCCGTGGATACCCGGGATATCCGGGCGTACCTCAGACCCGACGGAAACGAGGTGGCCATCCAGAGCAGCCCGGCCGGGGCAACCCCGGTGATAGCGGCATCCCAGCAGTTCCTGGTGGTGGAGCTCGGAGGGCAGGGGGCAGGGGGATCACATGAGGTGCCCTTCCCGTGTGTTGGCGCTCTCACCGGAGCGATCCTGGCGTTCTGGTGGATGGAGTGGAAAAGAACTTCATCCGTGAGGATCCGTTCCTGAGGATCGTCGCATGAAACAACATTCACCAGTCCTGGTCCTGCTGGTCCTGTGCCTGCTCTTCGGGACACCCGGCAGCGCTTTGTATGACTTTTCAGGGATACCCCTGGAGATCGTTGCCCAGGGTGAGATTGACGGACACCTGCAGACCTTTGGCACCTACGGGGTGCAGGACCCCCCTGCAACCCTGGTATTCGAGGTTGCCGGGGAGGTACAGTGGGCCCGGACGTACGTCGGTGTCTGGGGCGGGACGCCCCGGTATACCGGGTGGACAGATCTGACGGTCAACGACCGGGCGCTCCCACGGATCACGCTGTATGGGAGTGATGACCGGAGCGGGAACGTCTATGTCTCCGGGTACGGGGTATACTGGGTTGCCTACGACACCACGGCACTGCTGGAGAGCGGCAGCAACCGGATCACGGCTGATACCAGTCGGTTCGAGCCGGACAACAAGCTCGACGGCCGCATCTACTGTCTCGTGACCCTGGTCGCGGAACGGGATGCCACGGGGCTTACCACCCGCTACTTTGTCGCGGAAGGGAACGAGAACCTGCATGGTGAAGGGTGGTCCGGGACTATCGAGACCACGAACGATGCATGCTCAGTCACCCTGCCGGTCGGTGAGATCCCGGGTGTCCGGGCAGCCAACCTCACCGTCCTGACGCTGGCATCGACCCGGGGGGAACCAAGCTACGTGCTCTTCAACTCCCATGACCTGGGGCCGGATGTGGACTATCCCGGGTATCCTCCCGGGGTCAGGGATATCGCGGACGAGACCTCGTTCAATGCCGGGTTGTATGCCCCGGTCCCCAGCCGGTATGTGGATATCGAGGTCTTTGATGTGCTCGCGCTCCTCCGTGAGGGCGAGAACACGGTCACCTTCCAGCGGGGACGCGATCTTTCCGGGGATGGTATGATCTCGGCCTCGGCAAATCCACCGGAAGGCGAGCACTACCTCCACCCGGTCCTCGCGATGCTCACCCTGGAGAGAGAGCGTGCATCTGTTTCAGGGCCGGACCTGGCGCTCTCTGGGATCGCGGTGCAGGATGCCCACGCGGGAGAGGAAGGAGCTATCATCATCACGATCCGGAACCTGGGGGCGTTCTCTCCCCTCCCGGCTGAGCTGCGGGTCCGTATCGACGGCGACCTCCTCGCGACCCGGCAGGTCACGCTCGATCGGAGCGGACTCCAGCAGGCGGCGATCCCCTGGAGTCCTGGGGAGGGGAGCTTCGCCATCCAGGCAGAGGTTGACATCCCGGGGGACAGCGATCCATCCAATAACCGGCACCAGACCATGGTCACGGTGGGGGGCCTCCCGGATCTTGCGGTCTCGCTGGAACCCCCCGTCCGCAGGGGAGACGCCGTCCAGCAGGGGGACCCCTTCCTCCAGGTCCTGACCCTCGCTGGGGCGATTGCGATCTCGCTCCTCTTCCTGGTCCGGCGGCCCCCGCAGGGCGGGAGACGGATGCTCGGCCTCCTCCTCTCCGCACTGGTCATCCTCGCCCTCCTGCCCCCCCCGCTTGCGCTGGTCCCCCCCGTTGCGGGGCAGGATACTTCGGCGCTCTTCCTCCTCCCGGTGACGGTTTCCAACCTGGGGGGGAGCGATGCCCCCGCCTTTGCGGTATCCATGTACCTGGATGGAGAACGGGTGATAACCAAGGAGTACCTGGACGGGATGCAGGCGGGTCGGACCGATCGGTCCGAGATACCCCTCTACACATCCCCCGGCAGCCACCACCTGCGGGTCGTGATCGATGAGAATGGTCTGGTGAGGGATGCCGACCGGAGCAACAACAGCGCGGAGGCCACGTATGTCTTCACCTAGGCGCGGGTTCCTGTTCTTCATCGGCTGCATGGCGCTTGCAGCCGTTGCCGGGGCGACCTATGCCGGGGACCGGCCCCTGGTAACCGCTTTTTCTGGAGACGGCCCGCTGCAGTACCAGTTCACGACCGGTGACAGCTCCTACCTCGGGGGGCTTGGGAGCAATGAGAACTATACGGCATCATTCTCCCTCGAACTCCCCGCTGGGGCGGAGGTCCGGTTCCAGCGGCTGTATGTGTACTGGGCCTGGAGCAACCTCAACCAGCGGCCGCTCTTTCCCGCGTTCCATGTCACCGATTCCCGGGATCCTTTGTCTGCCCTGGAGAGCGATGCCCGGTATGTAGACAGCAAGGGGGTGGTCGGCACCTATGACTTCTACTCAGGTACTGATGCGTATGCCATCCCCGCCCTGCTCCCTGGAGCGAACACGTGTACGGTCACGCTGGTACAGCGCGGCCCTCCCGGGAGCTCGGTCCTCCTCTACGGAATGGCCATCCTGGTGGTGTACGAGGAACCTGGTCAGCCTCGGCACGCGATCTGGGTCAAGGAAGGATGCGATCTCCTCTTCTCGAGTTTCGGGATCTCCCCGGAGATGGCTTCAAGCGCGATGATCTTCGAGGGGAAGCTCCCCTCCGATGCGATTGAGGGCGCAACGCTCTTTCTCGTGGCGCCATCCGGCGGGCATTCCCGGGACCGCGACTTTGAGATCAACAGTCTCCGGGTCAACTGGGTCGATGAGGAGCAGACCCCGCTCATGATGCGCACCATCTTCTCCCTGCTCTTCCCCAACTACCGGGGCAAGGAATGGTTCGATATATTCCTCCCTGATTCCCGGACCCAGATTGGGTTTGAGACCCGGGAGATCAAGCCATTCCTCAAAAGGGAGAATAATCACGTTGTTGTCCGTGACCAGGGTGACTACCTGCAGCTCACGAATGCCGTCCTCGCGATCCGGACAGCAGGAGGATCTCCATGACCGCGGGCATCCGGACCGAGTCCCTCTCCCGGCAGTTTGCAAACGGGGTCTGCGCACTCCGGGACGTCTCTGTCACCATCGCCCCCGGGGAGTTCGTTGCCCTCGTGGGGAGGAGCGGGAGCGGGAAGAGCACCCTGATGAACATCCTGGGGGGGCTCGACTCCCCCACCGCGGGATCGGTCTACCTGGATGGGGGGAAGGTCGAGTACCGTGACCGGAAGAGCCTGATCAATCTCCGGAGAACACAGGTTGGCTTCGTCTTCCAGCAGTTCAACCTCATCCCGACCCTCACCGCCCGCGAGAACGTTGCCTACCCCCTCCTCTTCAACTACCGGCCGGCAGAGGAACGGCGAGACCGGGCGCTCGGGCTCCTGGACTTGGTCGGGCTCTCGGAGCGGGCTGATCACCTCCCGCACGAGCTCTCCGGCGGGGAGCAGCAGCGGGTGGCGATTGCGCGGGCGCTGGTCTGCAGCCCCCGGATCATCCTTGCCGATGAGCCGACCGGGAACCTGGATTCGAAGACCAGTGCCGAGATCTACCATCTCATGCGCACGATCAACCAGGAACAGGCGATCACGTTCCTCGTTGTGACCCATGAGCGCGAGCTCGCGTCGTACTGCGACCGGACCATCCAGCTCCGGGACGGGATGGTGGTAGCATGATCCAGAAGGAGGTGGATTTCCTGCGGCTCTCCGCCCGGCAGCTCCTGACCAAGCGCCTCCGCGTGGCGCTCACGGTGCTCGGTATCGCAATCGGGGTGGCGGCGATCATCGGGATTGTCGCACTCGGCGAGGGTATCCGATACCAGGCCATTGAGACGATCAGGACGCAATCGGATCTCACCCTGATCGAGGTCTATCCGCGGACCGACCAGGAGGTTACCCAGCTGATCACCGCGGCCCGGGTGGACCAGTTCCGTGTGCTCCCCCAGGTGACCGCCGTCGCCCCGGTCTTCACCGATTCCTATGCCACGAAACGGCAGACGTTCCTCCCGATCCTTGCGGTGAAGGCCGAGGAGATCGATCCGGTCCTCCGTCTCCGGTATGCCAGCGGCGTCGTCTTCTCACCCGGGGCGAACGAGGTGGTGGTCGGTGCGGACCTTGGTACCCTGCTCCAGCGAAACGAGGGGATCCGGGTCGGGGATACCTTCGTTGCGATGGTACGGGAGTACGATGTGCAGGGGATGCCAACCGACCGCGAGGTGCCGCTCACCGTGGTGGGGGTGCTCGCCGACCGGGATGACCGGTTCGACCGGGTGATGCTGATCGACCGGGAGACTGCCGCGATGATCCGGGGAGCCGACCAGGGGTATGATACGGTCTTTGTCCGGGTCGCGGACCCGGACCATGTCTTTCCCGTCGTGGACCGGATCACGATGCAGGGGCTCGATGCCCGAGGGGCATTTGAGCAGATACGGGCGGTCAACCAGTTCCTGGATGCCATCCTGATCGTCTTCATGCTCTTTGCCCTCTTTGCCCTGGTGGTGGGCGGGCTGATGATCACCACCACGATGATCACCTCGGTATACGAGCGAACGCGGGAGATTGGGATCACCATGGCAATCGGGGCCTCAGAGAACGATGTGATCCGGCTCGTGCTCTACGAGTGTCTGCTGATAGGGATACTCGGGGGGATCGTGGGAAGTATCCTTGGCGGCCTGTTCACCGTGGTGATGAACGCGGTCGGGAGGCCGTTCATCATCGCCCGGCTCGGCCCGGAGTTCTCCAGCATCTTCGGGAGCGAAATAGCCCGCCTCCCGCCGGATATGATCGTTGCCGGGATCGTGATAGCCATCGTCTTCTCCCTCGCTGCGGGTATCTATCCGGCCGTCAAGGCGACGCGGATGAACCCGGTGGAAGCGATCCGGTCGGGAGCGTGATGGCAGGTGGAGCGATGGTACACGAATCTGAGAGCTGGGATACACGGTACCGGAGAGAGGGAAATGAGTAAGAACAGGGAGGGTGAGGTGCGCCTGCGGGCGCCCGTGGTCCTGGCAGGCTGCCTGCTGGTCCTGCTCCTGGTGCTGCAGGCACCGGCGGCGGCCGATCCCTACGTGGGAGGGATCCCGCTCACCACGGTCCAGTCAGGGGTCGTATCCGGGGACCTGTTCATCGATGCAACGGTCCCCTCCTTTGGCCAGACCACGGTCACGAAGACGGTTGCGCTCCCCACCTCTACCCAGATCCGGTGGGCACGGCTGTACGTTGCCGTCTACTGCGGGCACATGCAGAACAACTACAACGGGACAGTGACGGTATCACTCGACGGGAACGGGGACGGGACCTACGAGACCGTCCTGGGGACGGAACGGCTGGATGTCCCCTTCACCTACCTTGCCGATGGGGGGCCCGGGTACGAGACCGTGAACTCCCACACGAACCGGGTGACGAGCGACTACGTAATGTGGTACGACGTTGCATCCCGGATCACGTCCCGGAACCCGGGTATCCGGGTGGAGACCACCCGGCTGAACCCGAGCTTTGACGGGAGGATCAAGGCGGTCACGCTGGTGGTGGCGTACGATGACGGGGATGCCGACCGGGTCTGGTACGTCGTGAACGAGGGGCACGACTCCGATACCTACTACTCCGACGAATGGCTCGGCGAAGATTACCGGGGCGAGACGAGCTTCGATCTCTCCGGGCTGTCCGGGGAAATTGAGAAGGCCACGCTCAGGGTGAATCACCTTGCGAGCCAGGACGGGTTCTACCGGTTCAACCGGGATGACCTGGACGGGGGGCAGGTCCAGGGTCCGTACTTCGGGCACAACAGCTGGGATGTGACCGACCTGGTGCGACCCGATGGATCGAACCTCCTCTCCTATGACCGGTACGGTGCCACGGGGTCTGGTTTCGAGGGTCAGTTCTACAAGATCATCCTCGCAACACTTACCGTCCGGGAGGGGGCAGAGCCTGACGAGGAGCCGGACGAGGATGAGCGGGATGATCTATCGGGCAGTACGGGGGGCTCCGGCCCCGGCCCGGTCCCCCTGTTCGGGAACGGGTATGCCGGGCAGACCATCCCTGCAGCCCTCGCGGGGATGGTGAACGGGAGCGTCGCGGTGCTGGAGACAAGTGAGTACACGGACCTGATCCCGCCCGGGGAGTCCCGGGACTTCACCCTTGCCATCCCGCTTGAACCCGGTGCTCAGGCCCGCCTCGCCCGCCTTTCCGTGTATACGACCACGGGCCACCATGAGCGCACGAAGGAAGGGCTGGCGGGACCGGCACCCCTTATCCTTGAGTACGGGGGAGCGGCCATCCCGGCTGCTGCCCATTATACGGACCGGAAGGGCTTTGGGGAGGATGACTATCCCGTCGAGACCTTCGTCTACGATGTCCGGGACCTGGTACTGGATGCCGGGGAGTACACGTTCACGGTGCAGAATGCCGGGCGGGGGAACGAGGTGTTCGCCGTGTACGGGGGGATGCTCGTGATCGCGACCGAGTCGGACGGGGGTGTGCCCACGCACTACTGGATTGCGGAGGGGAGCGATATCGTGCTCGCCGACCCGGCATCCGACACCACCACGACCGATGCGACCACGGTCTTTACCTTTACCGGTGTCCCGGGTACGGGATCGTCCGGTCTCCTGTACCTGGTCAGCACCGCGACAAACGGCACCCCGGGCAGTGAGAACCGGGTCACCTTCAACCAGGGGGGATGGGATAATCTCCTGGCATGCGGCTCAGCGGTCTGCGTGGCCAGCCGCGAGGTCTCCGATCTCCTCCGGCCCGGGGAGAACGAGGCGACCATCCAGAGCTCTCTCAAACGCGAGCCGGGCGATTACCTCGAGAACAGGGGGGCGGTCCTGGTGGCGGTCCCCTATGATGCGGCCCGTGCCGGTCCTGCCCGGACGGCTCCACCTCCAACGGTCGCAGCGGAGCCGGAAGCGCCACCCGCCACCCTCCCGGTGTCTTCCGGGGAGCCCCGGGGAATCCTCGACTGGCTGTTCCGGTTCCTGTTCGGCCCCTTCCTGCCCGATCCTGTGCTCCCGGAAGAACCGGCACCCCAGACCGTCACCCTCCCGTCCGAGGTGACCCTGACCATCTTCACGGACCCCGAGGGGGCACGGGTCACGGTCAACGGTGCTGCATATGACGACCTCACCCCGCTGGCCCTGGTGGTATCCCGCGGGGAGCTCCAGCAGGTGACAGTGACCCTGGACGGGTACGACCCGTTCCGCACGGCCCTCGCACCTGCCGCAGATGCGGACCTGCACATCGTGTTCACGCCGTTCGTCCCGGATAAGCCGGCCCCGTCCGTCCTCTTCTCCCCTGAAAATGGTCGTCTTGGCGGGGTCTACGTGGAGTCGTACCCCTCGGAGGCGACCATCATCGTTGACGGGCGGAAGACCGACCAGGTCACCCCCCGGGTGATCTACGGGCTCCGTGAAGGGTACCACACGGTCGGGGTGGAGAAGAAGAACACTGCATACCCGCCGGCACAGCGGGTTGCAGTCGGTGCCGGGACCATCGTCCCGGTCAGGTTCACCGATGGCGCAGTCTTCGCCCGGACGCTGGATATCACGAGCGATGACGTTGCCGGTGCCTCCTTTACCGTGAACGGGGTCGGGCCGTCCCGGACGATCCCTGCCACCGAAGTCCCGGTCAGCGGCACCTACCCCTACCTCGTCATCTTCCACGAGGGGTCCTACCTGTCCCGGACCGTGCACCCGAACCTGGCGTCCGGGTCGGTGATGCGGATCCGGACCGAGCCTGCAGACCGCGTCCCGCTCTCGGTCGTGGTCAGCTCCGACCCATCGGGGAGCGAGATATTCTTCGACGGGTTCCCGACCGGGCTCCGGACTCCTGCCGTTATCACGAACGTATCGCCGGGCCTGCACCGGGTCATGGTCCAGGCCCCGGGATTCCTTCCCAGTGAGCGGGATCTCCACCTGTACGACGTGGTAAACGACCTGATAGATGAGAAGGTCTTCATCCGGCTTGAGCCATACCCGCATGGCAGCCTGAACCTGACCAGCAGCCCGCCCGGTGCCCGGGTCTACCTCTCGGGCCGGAACACGGGCGAGCGGACCCCGGTCACCCTCCCCTACCTCCCGATCGGGCTCTACTCGGTCCGGCTGCTCGGGGAGCACGAGTCCCGCACCTACGAGGTGGTGGTCACGCCGGGACAGGAGAAGGGCGTGCACGCGGTCTTCCCGGTGTGAACTGGGACGCAGCGTGCCGGGGTCATGGTTGCAGCCTGCGGCCTATCCCTTCTATCCCGACCAGGGATTCGAATGGCGCCCTCAGTGCCAGGTATCTCTCAAGTGATCATGGACCTCTTCAGCTGCAGGGGCGCACCATCCCGGTGACCATGAAGACGGAAGGAAGGGACCAGGAATCATCCGTCCTGATGCAGGGAAGTTCAGTAGGTGATAACTGATAGGCCCGGTATCTTCTCAAAATGGCGGTCGCGGGTGATAATCTTCCCGTCATGACAGAGCGTAATTGCCGCGATTATCTCGTCAAAATCCCCGACCGGAGTACCGGCACGGCTGAGGCCCGCTGCGAGCCGGCCGTACACCTCGTACATGGTCTCGTCAACCGCCAGGACAGTGAACAGGTCCAGGACAGTTCTTGCTTTGACCAGGTTATCGCGGTTATCCGAAAGATACGCACCTTTCAACAGTTCCATTGCGGTGATTGCGGTGGTGGCGAGGGCAATCTCTTCCCGCTCGAAACCGGCAGAGAGCCGGAGTGCGCCGGCCTCCCGCCGCATCAGGTCGATCACAAAGGAGGTATCCGCAACCGGCATCAGAACCGTACCTCGCGCATGCTGCTCTTCCGCATGGTGCGGGAAACCTTCTCGACATGGTCGGCAAGGTCTGAGCAGTCCCCCAGCTCTGCGAGGACCTCGGAGATCTTCCGCTTGACCGGATAATACTGCACGATCACCTCAGAGAAGCTCATCTTTTCATCTTTCTTCAGCGCCTTCAGCCGCTCGTATGCCTCCTCGGTGATGCTGATGGTTTTTGTGGCCATGATCAGTTCTGTGTATGTATGTGTATTTAATAATGCTCCGAACACCGGGCAGTGTCCCCGGGTCTTGAAAAAGGATAAAGAAAAATGGTCATTTCCCGCTTTTTTGCAAAACATTCTGATGGCCCCATAGAACGGGTTGGAGGGTGAAACCTCCGGCATACTCTTATGCTGCAAGGGCTAACCTTCCCTGTGACCATGAAGACGGAAGGAAGGGACCAGTTCCTCCGTGTGCACCCGGAACTGGTACGCATGATCCGCGATCTTCCCGATGAGGTGCATGCCGTCATCCTGTTCGGTTCCCAGGCGACGGGGAGAGCTACTCCGATCTCGGATACCGACATCTGCTTCGTGACCGCTCACCGTCCAGGTCCGGATATCCAGCGTAAGCTTCTCTCCTTTGGCTCGAAGACCGTTCAGGTCTCGCTCTTCTCCGACCTCCCCCCCTCTGTCCGGTTCCGTGTGTTCCGTGACGGGATACTCCTCTTCTGCCGTGATCCCCTTACCCTCCACCGGGCACGTGGTGCAGCCGTACGGGGATACCTGAATGTCCGCCCCCTGATCGACCGCCATATCGCCCGCACGTTTGGGTGATACGATGTACGACACCGAGAGGATGGCACGGATCTGCGGCGATATCGACCGCTATACCAGAGACCTGTCGCTCCTCTCCATTCATGAGCGGCGTGATCTCGAGGACCGGAAGAATTTTTATGCCCTCGCTATGGTGCTGTTCTCGCTCATGAATGCCGTCATCGATCTCGCAGACGAACTGGTCTCTGCCCGGAACGCAGGGATGCCCTCAACATACCGGGAGATCTTCACCCTGCTCGTCCAGGACTCTGTCATCGATACCAGGGAATTCGAGCTGATGTCCCGCCTGGTCTCGTACCGGAACCGGCTTGCCCATGAATATGGAGCGATCACTCCCGATGATCTGATGGACGCGCTGGACATGACAGATACCATCCGGATATTCGTGGAACGGGCGAAGGGAATGGTCCGGGAGGAGATGTCCCGGAAACCGGGAGCCTTTTAAAGGTTAAATTCAGCGTATTTCCTGAGAATAGTCAATAATCGTCCTTTTTTCAGAGACCTTCACAGATTGCGTACAGCAGCGTTTCCCAGGGCCGGCCGATGAAATACACCGGCTCAGGAAGACGGCCTCTGGAAGCGAAATAAAGAGCATTTTTTTGGAGCAAATTTTAGGCGTATATTTTGAAAATAAAGGTATATAGAAGACTTTTCCATCCGGGTGTACACCATTTCCCATGGAATCGGGTCTGATGCAAGGAATACAGGAAAACGGAGCCTGTATCGGGCTTCTTCTGGGTGAAAAGAGGGCAACGGGTAGAATGTTCCGTGCATCTTCCCATGGATACCGGGAGTTGTCTTTATGGGTCTCACCTCTTGCAATGAGCCCGGTGCCCAGGGCACCGGTAGCAGTGGCAGGAGGGGGTGAACCGGCAGATGTTCATCATCGTGGAGGCGACTGTAAATCGGGCTGCCCGGTTCACCGGAGTCCCGGACCTGCGGGGGGGCGGTCACGCCGGGAGATGAGAGGGTGGTGCACGCGGTCTTCCCGGTGTGAACGGGAACGGGCTCTGCAGGGGGGATCCCGGTATGTACGATCTCCTCAAATATCCGTTCTTTTGCACCAGCAATAGTACCGCGATGCCCTGGTCCGTGTGGAAGAATAACGGCAGCTTTTTATCCCTAATCAGTATGCGGGAATGCTTATTTCGGGATTATAAAGTGTGTCAATTTTTTTTAAATTGTACAAAAAATTGTATTTCTATTTGATTATTGTACGTTTGGTATGAATATTTGCTAAAAAGATCATAATTTATTTATGGTAGCCACGCCTCGTATCTGGTATACCCGCGGAATGCCACCCGCGGTTGGAGTACTGTACTATGAAAGCTATGACTATTCTGGGCATTTTTGCCCTGATGATGCTTCTGGTGATTCCGGGAGCTGTATCGGCTGCGGACGTGCAAGTGTCTGGCAGCGTTGTGGATGAAGACCTGACGGTGACTGCGCTCGCCATCAATCCCGGTTCATCATCCGGCCATGATGTGATTTGCGCTAATGAGGCGAACACACTCCGTGCCACGGTTGCGAACTTAGGCGGGCTTGATGCCGGTGCTTTTGACGTCACCATTGTCATCGGTGCTTACACGCAGGCTGTCCGGGTAACGAGCCTTGCGGCCGGAGCGACCACGACAGTGGACTTCACCGGGTTCGCCCCTACAATCATCGGGGATATGACTGTTGTAGTAACTGCCGATTCAAGTTCCGAGATCGAAGAATCGGACGAGACCAACAACGTGCTCTCGCAGATAAAGACCGTGTTTTACAACGGGTATAAGGGGAAGCGCTACACCGCGGGCAACGACTTCACAACCGTAGATACCTATATGGGACGTGTTGGGGTCGTCTACTCGAATGGAAATGCTGCCTATGCAAGTGCTGGTTGGACGTCATATTCTGCGAGCTTTACTGCTGGGACGAGTTCCGCTGACTTGGTCATTCCGAGCGGGGCCACTATCCTCTCTGCCCGACTCTACCAGTCCACCAACTGGGACGAGTCCACCGGTGGAGCAGGCGCAATCTGGTCCTCCGTTCAATTTAACGCCGGAGAGGTCACACCGACAGCATCATATACCGATAGGAAGGGCTATGGCGGTTACAACTTCCCGTCCTACGTCTACATGTATGATGTCACCAGCACCTTCAACAAGGCAGGCACTAACACATGGGCCTTGACACCTGGAACGGGCAACAAACAGGCGCTCTACCCGACCTACATAGTTGTAGTCTTCCATGACCCTGCAACCCAGACCGAGAAGACGATCTACATCAATGACGAATGTGATCTCCTCTACTCAAGGGCATCGTACAACACCAACGACGCCGAGGCAACCGCCTACGCGCTCTTCAGCGGTGTGGATACCACCGGCATGGGAAGCGCGAAGGCAATTGCATTCGTTGCTGCAGTCAACGAGGACGGTCAGAGCCAGTTCATCTTCAATAATGTTGACCAGGATGACTTCTACATAAGTTCCGCCGCGAGCACCGCTCAAACGGTATCTATCAAGGAATTCACCCTGTCCAACGTTGTCGCAGGTGCGAACGAGGCAAAATTCCAGAGCCGCGACGCCATTGACGGTGATAACATGCAGGCCCAGAACGTGATCCTCGTTATCGAAAAGAGCGAGACTACCGTTACCGCTGACTTTACACCAGCAACACAGGTATCTGGCGACAAACCCTACACCGTAAACTTTGACTCCAGCGCATCAACCGGTTACATCACCGGCTATGCATGGACCTTCGGCGATGGTGCGACCTCAACCGAGCAGAGCCCGACCCACACCTACACCGCCCGTGGCACCTACGATGTCTCACTCATGGTCGCCGGGTTGAGCAGTTCGGACACCGAGACCAAGACCGCGCTCGTTGTTGTCAAGGAACCGGCACCGGCCGTTGACTTCAGTGCCGACGACACCACACCCCTTGTCGGGCAGACCGTTACCTTCACCGCCACGAATACCGGTGGACAGGTTGATAGCTGGCTCTGGAACTTTGGCGACGGACAGACCTCTACGCTGCAGAACCCGACCCACGTCTACGCAACTGAGGGCACATTCACGGTAAGCCTGACCACAACCGGGCCGGACTACTCCGACTCTGAGACCAAGAACAATTACATCCAGGTCGGCGCAGCAGTAATCGACGTGAGCGTTACACCGGCATCCATTGACTTCGGCACCATGAGCGCCGGGGTTGACGAGACCGGCA
Organism: Methanoregulaceae archaeon; assembly: GCA_013331415.1. Taxonomy (GTDB): domain Archaea; phylum Halobacteriota; class Methanomicrobia; order Methanomicrobiales; family Methanospirillaceae; genus UBA9949; species UBA9949 sp10516u. The sequence continues at coordinate 18,931 of DUGL01000188.1, forward strand.
GCACCACGGTGACCGTCGATGTCACCGCAGGTACCACCTGGTCGGTTACCGCTGCAGCCAATAATGGAGGGTACATGAGTACCGGCACCGTGAACCTTGCGAACCCGTTCCAGCTTTCGAATGACGGGACGAACTTCCAGGCTATGACCTCGAATTTCGCGAACTTCATGACCGGAGCAGCAGGTGTTGACGGAAGCGATACCGCAGATGTCAAGCAGGCGATCGCAGCAGCAGACGCACCCGGTGCCTACAGCATCACGCTGACCTTCACCGGCGGGTTCGCGTAACGTGCCCGATGAGGTGATCTCCCCACCCACCATTTTTCCGGGACGCCCGGAGAACGATTAGAGCATGCTATCAACCGGAGCAGAACCCCCATGAACCAAAATACCCGCACTCGCATCAGTATCATCGCGCTCGCGCTCATTTTAGTTATGACAGCCCTCACCGTTCCCGCAGCCGCGCTCAAGGTCGAGGGGGCCCGGATCGCGCTCGACGTCGAACCGGGAAGGACATACACGTCCCCCATCGGTATCTCGATTTCACCTGAGGAACCGGAAGGGACGTTTGCCATCGAGGTGATGGGCTTCGGGCAGTCGCTTGCCGATGGGACCTATATGGCCCTTGACGCGGCAGCTGATACGAGCCCGTACTCGGCCCGGCCATTCATTACCATTGACCGGCCGACCGTGGCGATGAAGCCCGGTGAAAGGGCGGACGTTACCGCAACAATCGCCGTCCCTCCGGGGACTCGCGACGGAGGCCGCTACGCGATCATCCTGGTCCACCGGGCAGCTTCTGCATCAGGTGCACCGGCGGCGTTCGCCACTGCGGTCGCCATCCCGGTGTTTCTCACCGTGAAGACAGGTACGGTCACGGAAGCCGGTCAAATCTCTGCGGTGGAGCCACCCGTTGCCGAAGTCGGAAAGCCATTTGCGGTAACCACAACTTTCCGGAACTCCGGGAACTACCACTACTACGGCGCGGTGAGCAGGGTGGAGATTGCCGACTCACAGGGCACGGTGGTGGCGAGCGCGACAACCGAGCCCTTCGTCCGGGCGATCGTCCCCGGGCAGTCGGTGACGTTTTCGAATGCGATCGCGAGCGGGCTCCCGCAGGGCACCTACGAGGTGTCTGCGCGGATAACGAAGCAGGACGGCAAGCTGCTTGCTGAGAGAATGACGACGCTGCAGGTCGGGAACCCTGCGCCCGTGCAGGCTACCGCCGCCCCTCCAAAGAACCCGATTCCCGGGTTTGGTGCATTGATCGCAATTTCGGGACTGGCCTGCGCCCTCTTCGGAGCGCTCCTGATACGGAAGGGAGGAGAAGGATGATGGGATGATGAAGAAGGCGTATCGACACCGGAATCACCATCCTCCCTTCTTTTTCTCCCGGAGGTGGCAGGAGAAACCGCCTGCTGCCGCCGGCATGATGAGCATGCTCTCTTTTCGGGAAGAACACCAGCACGATCACGAAAAATCACGAGGATAACCTATGAAACGGATTACGAAAAAACTGAAATGGGGTCCCGCGCTGGCCGTCCTGTTGTTGCTGCTCTTCCTTGTCGGGGTGGCGGCGGCGGACCCCTATGTCGGCGGTATCCCGCTCACCACGGTCAAGAGCGGCACGGTTTCGGGGGGGGTCTACGTGGACGCGGAGAACGACTGGTGGCCACCAAATCCCGGCCCTCATTCGGCCGAGAAAGCATTTGCCCCTATCCCGAATGTGAACAACATTGCATGGGCCCGGTTCTATGTTGCCGTCTACATCGGCCACCAGCAGAACAACTACCAGGGGACGGTTACGGTCGAATTCGACGGTGACGGTATAGGGGATTATGACACCCTCGGAACCGAGACCCTGAATGTACCATACAGCTTCCCCGGCACCGGTGGGACCGGTCCCGTGACCGTCAACGACCACTGCAACCGGGTGACGAGCGACTACCTGATGTGGTACGATGTCACCGATGATATCTACTCGCAGACGCCGGGAGCACGGGTCACCACATCTGCCCTCGATGGATCCTTCGACGGTCGGATCAAACTGATCACCCTTGTCGTCGCCTACAACGATGGCGATACTGACACCGTTTACTACTGGGTGAACCAGGGGCATGACACGGACACCTACCTGTATTCAGGCGACTATGTAGGGGTGACGGAGTTCGACCTCACGGGGGTAACCGGCACCGTCCAGTCCGCATCCCTCATGGTAAACCACATGGCGAGCACCGATGGGTCGTATATGTGGTATGGTGATGACATCCCCACAGATCCCTCCGGTGCCACCGTTCCCCCCGGCAGCAACTTCCAGGGAGACTATTTCGGGTACAACATCTGGGACATGACGAACCTCGTCGAACCCGGAGACTACAACGATCTCACGTATGACCGGAACGACCAGTTCTACAAGATCCCGCTCGCCATCCTGACCGTGAAGAAACAGCCTGCAATGGTTGCCCCGGTCGCAGATTTCAGCGCGGACCCGCTCTCGGGCGAGACACCGCTCATCGTCCAGTTCACCGACCTCTCCACCGGCCCCCCGACCTCGTGGAACTGGGAGTACCGGCTTGGAACAGGCAGCTGGACCCAGTTTTCAACGGCACAGCACCCTTCCCACACCTTCACGGACGTGGGGAGCTACCGCATCCGCCTCACTGCAACGAACACGATGGGCAGCAACACCAAAACATCGTCAGCAGGCTACATTACCGTCAGCCCGGCATCCGGCTGCGACCTGACCGTCACCGCGATCAATCCCATCGCGAGCACCGTCTTTGCCCGTGAACCGAACACGGTCCGCGTAACGGTGAAGAACATCGGCGCTGCAGCGTCCGCGGCAACAACCTTGCAGCTGGTCGCAAGCGACGGGTTCTCAGGGAGTGAACCCATCCCGGCTCTTGCATCCAACGAAGAGACAACCGTGGCGTTCCTGGACCCCGAGGTCCGCGACCTCGCTGGGGGGACTGTAACCTACACCGCCACCGTTGACCTGGAGGACGAGGTGGCCGAGAGTGATGAGACCAACAACGAGCTGGTTTCTCCGTTCACGGTCACCTACAACGGGTACAAGGGAAAACGCTACTGGGCCGGGGCGAGCGACATCACCACGAAGCGGACGTTTGACCTCAACGGGGGTCTCCTCCATTCGTTCGGCGACAGCACCTACCGATCCGGGGGAACCGTTCCCGGGAGTGGCTGGTCTTCGTATACCGTAACATGGACTGCTGCGGATCTCCCGGTCCCCGCAGGTGCCACGGTCAGGGAAGCACGCCTGTACGTGCCCTACACCTGGGACGATACCGGGGAAATGCCGGATCGGTTCCATATCACATTCAACGGCAACGACATCTCATCGGCATACCATGACCACTACCAGGACCGCAGCAACTTCGGCGGGCATTATGACAATGATTACGGCCTGCTCACATATGATGTGACCTCGCTGTTCAGCACCGCTGGAAACACGGCATACCTTTCAAAAGAGATTCAGGCCACGAAGGTAGCGATGTATGGCCTCACCCTTGTGGTGGTCTACGAAGATACCGGTGAGCCGCGTCGCCAGATCTTCATCAACGAGGAGTTTGATATCTTCGGCGCGGACGAGTCCGGCTATGCAACAACACCGGAAGAGGCGACAGCCTATGTGCCATTCTCTGGGCTAACGATCAATCCTACGAATGTAATTAGCGCCGACCTCATAACCTTCGTCCCCTCCGGGAATATGTACGAGGGAAATTTACTCTTTAACGATGAGACCATTGCAACCAATGTCTGGGATTATGGCTTATCGACCGGGACACAGGTTGCAGTGGACAGCAGGGATGTGAAGAACTACATTGATGAAACAGATAACGAAGCAGGAATCCAGAGCACGGCAGGTGCCGGCCCGCTGATGGCCGCAGCGCACCAGTTCCTGGTCCTGACCTACACCGAGGAAGCGCCTGTCGCCAACTTTGAAGGGACTCCCTTATCAGGTGAGGCACCGCTCACCGTCCAGTTCACCGATATCTCAGCCGGCACTATCACCGAGTGGGAATGGGACTTTGGAGACACGGAGACCTCTGTCCTGCAGAACCCGAGCCACACCTACACCGCGGCAGGCACCTATACGGTGACGCTGACGGTGACGGGTCCGGGCGGGAGCGATGTTGAGGAGAAGATCAATTACATAACAGTCAGTGCAGCTCCGCTAGCACCGGTCGCCGCGTTCACCGCAACACCGCTTCTCGGTTTGGCTCCGCTCTCGGTGACCTTCACCGACCAGTCGACCAACACCCCGACAGGGTGGAGCTGGGAGTACAATGCCGGCTCGGGCTGGGTCGAGTTCTCCACCGAAAAGAACTCATCCTACAGCTTTGCCGCCGGCCCCTACGACATCCGGCTCACCGCGACCAACAGCGGGGGCAGCGGTGTCGAGACCAAGACGCACTACATCGCGGTCGCCACCGGGCGCCAACCCCTGGTGAACGTCCAGAACGGGACCGTGACCGGCGACCTCTTCGTGGACTCGCCGCGGGTCTGGGATGCAAAAGAGTTCACGAAGACCTATACCCTGCCCCCGGTATCGGTGGGCAACATCCAGTGGGCGAGGCTGTACGTGAACACCTACTCGGGTTCGGCGCAGAACACCTATGTACTCACTTCGACCGTGACGCTGGACGGGACCATCCTCGGAGTCGAGACGATGGACATCGCGTCCGAGACGAACGGCAACTCGTACCCGCTCAATGATCACGTCACCAAGGTCTACTCAGACTATGAAGCCTGGTATGATGTGACGAGCCTAATCACGACCGCAAGCCCGGTCGTTCATGTTAAGGGCGAAGCCATCCCTGGGAAGTCATTCGATGGGCGTCTCAAGGCGGTGACGCTCGTGGTCGCCTATGACGACCCCTCGTCCACCACAGAGACCCGGTACTGGGTGAACCACGGGCACGACTGGTCGAGCCCGGGGAGCGGGCAGACCGTGTTCGACACCTCTGCGATTCCATCAGGATGGAGCAGCGCTGAAAGTAAAATCCGCCACACTGCAAGTTCCGATGGCAGTTACACCTTCAACGGTGTTTCGAAATCCGGGGGGGGCTCCACACCTGCCTATGACGGGCAAAACACCTGGGACGTGACGGCAGACATCACTGCAGGACAGTCCAGCACCCTTGCGTACTCACAACCCGGAGGATCCTACAAGACGCCCCTGGCCACCCTGAAGGTCCAGTACCTCCCCGCACCAACCGCCGCCTTCAGCGCGGACCAGACGGTCGGCGATAAACCCCTGACCGTCCAGTTCACGGATGATTCCGGTGGAGTGATTACCGGCTGGTCATGGACGTTCGGCGACGGCGGGATTTCGACAGACCAGAGCCCGACCCACACCTACACCGGACGCGGAACCTACGACGTTGCGCTGACGGTAACCGGGCCCGGTGGATCCAGCACTGAAACGAAGACCGGGTACATCACGGTCAAGGAACCGGCACCGGTCATCGACTTCACCGCTGATGACACCACCCCTGCCATCCTGCAGACCGTCACCTTCACCGCAACGAATACGGGTGGACAGGTTACCGACTGGCTCTGGAACTTCGGGGACGGAGGGACCTCTGACCAGCAAAACCCGACCCACCAATATACTGCTGAGGGCACCTACACGGTCTCGCTGACCGCGACCGGTCCCGACTACTCGGACGCTGAGACCAAGACGAATTACATCCAGGTCGGTGCGGCAACGTTCGATGTGAGCGTCTCCCCGTCATCCATCGCCTTCGGCGCGATGACCGTGGGCGACCAGACCGACAGCACTTCGGTGACGGTCACGACGACCGGCGGCACTGCATGGTCAGTCGACGCAAAGGCATCAAATGGCGGATTCATGGGAACCGGCAGCGTGAACCTCGCAAACCCGTTCCAGCTCGCGAACGGTCTTGGGGACTTCCAGGCAATGACCTCTGACTTCGTTGGGTTCATGACCGGTGCAGCAGGTGAGGACCGGACGGACACCGCAAATGTGAAGCAGACGATCGTCTCGGGAGATGCACCAGGTGATTACACCATCACCCTGACCTTCACCGGAGGGTTCGTATGAGATCACGTGCAGCAGGAACTGGTACAGCCATGCTCGTTGCACTCATGGTCGCTCTGGCCCTTCTCGCCGCCCCGGCCCTCGCCGGGAACACCGTCACCATCACCGGTGAAGTCTTGGTTGCAGTCCCCCCTATCGCAGATTTTTCTGCTGACCCAACCTCAGGTACTGCACCGCTCGCGGTGCAGTTCTCGGACCTTTCCACAGGGGCAATCAACAGCTGGGCATGGGACTTTGACAATGACGGCACGGTGGACAGCACGGACCAGAACCCGGTCTTCACCTACAGTTCTGCCGGCACCTACACCGTGAAACTCACGGTCACCGGCCCTGCTGGCAGCGATTCGCTGGTGAAAACCGATTGCATCACGGTGAATGCCCCGGTCCGCAGGCCTATCGCTCTCTTCACCCAGGATGCCTATGCCGGTACGGCACCCCTCACCGTCAAGTTCACCGACCGGTCCCTCTTCAACCCGACCCAGTACCTCTGGCGCTTCGGGGACGGTGCCACCTCAACAGAGAAGAGCCCGCAGCATACCTATACCAGCCGGGGGGTCTACCCGGTCCGGCTGGATGTCTCGAACGCTGCCGGGAGTTCAACTGCATGGAGTGTCGTGGTTGTGTTGCGGTACAGCTGGTGGTGAAGGGAGCCGGCCATCCCCGGCTGTCTCTTTTTCGTTCCTCGCTGACAGGGTATACCCCTGGTTCTCTTTTTCGACATTTTCGAAAAATGTGGATCTCAGGGGAAAACTCCCTGCCGTATCATCACTCAGAGGGTGCAGGGAACGGGTATTATGGATAATTTAGAGATTTTTCTTACGATATCTGAATTGTATGTTATTGGCAGATTGAATGGATCGGTCCCAATTTACGCTCACCGATCGTTGGATCCTTCATGAATCACACCTGTAATGACTCCCTGAACAGGCAGAGTGGAGCCCTCGATTCCCTGATAATTATTAATAGTAGTGTATGAAATAATCAGATATCGATTCAACTGGTGGCTATACGATGACTGTTATGACTAGAGCACGAAATCTCCGAGCGAAATCCGCAGCACTCGCCCTCCTGCTCGTCCTCTGCCTGGTGCCCGGCATCATGGCTGACGGGTATGTGGGCGGCGTACCGCCGGTAACGGTACAGTCCGGGACGGTATCCGGCGGCCTGTATGTCGATGCGGATCTCCCCTCATGGGGATCGCTTGATGTAACGAAGACCTTCTCTCCCATCCCTGCAGTACAGGATATCCCGTGGGCCCGGCTCTACGTTGCGGTATACTGCGGCCACATGCAGAACAACTACAACGGGACCGCCACGGTCTCCTTTGACGGAGATGGAGATGGCACTTTCGAGACGATCCTCGGAACAGAAGACCTCGAAGTCGCCTACGTGTTCGTGGAAGACGGGGGCACCACGCCGGTCGTGGTCAACGACCACTGCAACCGCGTCACGAGCGACTACCTGATGTGGTACGATGTCACCTCCCTGATCACGTCAACGACACCGAAGGCCCGGGTCGAGACCAGCCCGATCCATGGGAGCTTTGACGGCCGGATCAAGATGATCACGCTGGTCGTCGCATACAACGATGGCAGTGCAGGCCAGGTTCACTACTGGGTGAACCAGGGGCACGATATAGACTCGTACTATGCCGATGGTGCCGGTATGCCCTATACCGGCCAGAGCATCTTTGACCTGTCCGGGGTGTCCGGGACTGTTGGATCGGCGGCCCTGACCGTCAACCACCTGGCGAGCACCGACGGTTCATATGCATGGTCCGGTGATCCTATTCCCGCCGATCCCTCCGGTGCCACAAATCCTCCCGGGAGCAGCTGGCAGGGAGCATTTTTCGGGTACAACATCTGGGATTTGACCGATCTGATCGAGTTCGGAGATGAGTACGACCTCACCTACGACCGGACCGATCAATTCTACAAGATCCCGCTCGTCACGCTCGCTGTCAGCGAGGCATCCCCGGTCTCAGACCTGGCCGTCACGTTCGTGAACCCGGACACCGGGAACGTCTTTGCCCTCGAGGAGAACCGCGTGCGTATCAACATCCGGAACAATGGCCCGGATGCATCGCCGGAGACCGAGGTCCGGCTCACCTCGACCGATGGGCTCGATGTCAGGGGCCCGGTCCACGCCATTGACCCGGGTGCGACCATCCCGGTCTTCCTGATCGACCCGACCATCCGCCCGAACGAGGGGGGGGCCGTCACGTACACGGCATTCGTTGACCCGGACAACACCCTCGTCGAACCGAATGAAGCGAACAACAGTCTGGACAGCACGCCAAAGCCCGTGAAGTTCAACGGGTACAAGGGGAAGCGGTACTGGGAGGGGAAGAGCGATGTCACGACGAAGCGCACCTTCGATCTCCGAGGAGGCCTCCTGTACTCTGCAGGTGACAGCGTCTACCTGCCCGGCGGGGTTGGCGGAGGCGGCTGGTCGTCTTCAACCGTGACCTGGACGGGGAGTGACCTTGCGCTCCCTGCCGGGGCAACAGTCCGGGAGGCACGCCTCTATGTCCCGTACACGTGGGATGATGCCGGGCAGATCCCGGACCACTTTTCGCTCACGTTCAATGGGAGCGGGGTGACTCACGAGTACCACTATACCGACAAGAGCAATTTCGGTGGCTATGCCAACCACGTGTACGGGCTGCTCACCTACAATGTGACGGGCCAGTTCAGTCCGTCCGGCAACAGCGCCGTGCTCACGAAGGATGATGCGAACACCAACGCAGCACTGTACGGCCTCACCCTTGCCGTGGTGTATGAGGATCCCACCGCAACCCGGAAACAGATATTCCTGAACGAAGAGTTCGACCTCCTCGGTGCGGACGCCACCATGTACGCGACAACGCCGGAAGAGGCAACGGCGTACATCCCGTTCAGCGGGATGGTCGTCGCACCCGGAGAGGTCTCCGGCGCGGTCCTCACGACCTTCGTCCCGTCCGGGAACGGCCCCGAGGGCGACCTGCTCTTCAACGGTGACACCAGAGCGACCATGGTCTGGGACTACGGATCCACGGACGGAACCCAGGTTGCGGTGGACAGCCGGGACGTGACCGCGTACCTGCAGGCATCAGGAAACGAGGCAGGGATACGATCCACACAGGGGGCGACCCCCGCGATGGCCGCAAGCCACGCGTTCTTCGTTATCGATTACGCCGATACACCCCCGGTCGCCCAGTTCACCGCGAACACCACGTCCGGGACTGCGCCGCTCTCCGTCCAGTTCACCGACCAGTCCACCGGCACAGTCACCACGTATGCCTGGGACTTCACCAATGACGGGATTGTGGACAGCACCGCGAAGAACGCATCGTTCACCTACTCCTCGGCAGGGACGTATACGGTGAACCTGACGGTGACCGGCCCGGGAGGAGCAGACAGCGAGGTAAAGGCGGGCTACATCACCGTGACTGCTGCCCCGGTTGCCCCGGTTGCAGCGTTCAGTGCAACACCGCTCGTGGGAGTGGCACCGCTATCCGTGACCTTCACCGATGAATCGGCCAACAACCCGACCGGATGGTCGTGGGAGTACAACGCCGGTACCGGCTGGGTCGGGTTCTCCACTCAGCAGAACCCTGTACAGGTGTTCCACGCGGCCGGACCCTACGACATCCGGCTCACCGTGAACAATGCAGCGGGAAGCGACACCGAGACCAGGTTGCACGACATCGCGGTTGCAACCGGGATCGAACCCATCGTAAATTCCGGGAGCGGCACGGTGACCGGTGACCTGTTCGTCGAATCCCCGCTGGTATGGCCTGCGACGGAAGTAACCCCTGCCTTCACGCTGCCTGCCGCTGCGGTGGGGAACATCGAGTGGGCGAGGCTGTACGTCACCACATACTCGGGTTCGGCGCAGAACACCTATGCACTCACCTCGACGGTTACGCTGGACGGGACCATCCTTGGAGTCGAGACCATGGACATTGCGTCCGAGACCAACGGCAACTCGTACCCGCTCAATGACCATGTCACCAAGGTGTACTCTGACTATGAAGCACAGTATGATGTGACGGGCCTGATCACCTCTGCAAGCCCGGTCGTCAACGTGAAGAGCGAGGCGATTGACGGAAAGAATTTCGATGGCCGGATCAAGGCAGTGACGCTGGTGGTCGCCTATGATGACCCCTCGTCTGCCACAGAGACCCGGTACTGGGTGAACCACGGGCACCACTGGGCGAACCCCATGGACGGGCAGACCATCTTCGACACGACCGGTCTCCCGGCCGGATGGGTCAGCGCCGAGAGCGGGATACGTGTCCTCTCGGCCGGCGACGCCGCGTACAGCTTCAACGGCAACCCGAAAGCAGGCCAGGCCGGAAATAACTGGAATTACGATACCCTGAACACCTGGGATGTCACCGGGGACATTACCCCGGGAGCATCGAGCACGCTCGCCTATGCCCGGAGTGGTGCGTACAAGGCAACGCTCGCCACCCTGAAAGTGAGCTATGCCGGTGCTCCCGCTGCAGGGTTCAGCGTAAATACGACGAGTGGTGCCGCACCGCTCCCGGTTCGGTTCACGGATGAATCCACAGGGGATATCTCGGACTGGTCATGGGTATTTGGTGATGGAGGGACTTCCAGCGAGAAGAATCCTGCCCACACGTACACCACCCCCGGCACGTACACCGTGAACCTGACGGTCACCGGTCCGGGCGGGTCGGACAGCGCGGTGGAGACAGACTTCATCACCGTGACCGGAACTGACCTCCCCGACCTCGTGATCACGCAGATTACCCCCAATGGAAACGAGCTCTTTGCGCATGAGTCCAATACCATCAATGCAACAGTGAGGAACAACGGCACGGCAGCCGCGGGACCGTTCTCTGTCCGGATCGACGCAGCGGGGTCATTGTACGATGCTGCCCTCTCTGGCCTGGCCGCAGGCGCCCAGCAGGAAGTACAGGTAACTGACACCACGCTGCGGACTGCTGGTGATAGTGTCACCATCACCGCGACCGCGGACCCTGACCTCGCAGTAGCAGAATCCAACGAGACCAACAATGCCCTCTCCATCACGAAGACCGTGATGAGCAACGGATACAAAGGGAAGCGCTGGACCGATGGGAATGACATCGAGACGGTGGCGACCTTCGAAGGACGGGTGGGGATGGCATACTCGACCGGCGATGCCGCTTACCGGGCTGCGGGATGGACCGGTGCGACCACAAACTGGACCGCTTCAGACCTGCCCATACCCGGGACTGCGACCATCCTCCTTGCCCGCCTCTACCAGGGGTACACCTTCGACCAGACCCCCGGCGGCACCCCGGTCTGGACTATGACCTTCAACGGCCAGCAGGTCACCCCCGATGCCCTGTACACGGACCGGAAGGGCTATGGCTCGTTCAACTACCCCTCGGGCCTCTATGCCTACACCGTGACCGATCTCTTCTCTATGACCGGGAATGCGGCCTCGGTCACCCCTGGTGCCGGGAACAATAACGGCCTGTACGGGAGCTACCTCCTGGTGATCTACGAGGATGAGAACGAACCGGTCCGGAAGATCTGGATCAACGAGGAGTGCGATCTCCTGTACTCGGGGACCACCCGGTTCGTCTCGGATGAGGAGGCAACCTCCTCTGCACCGTTTGCAGGGGCTGGCGTGGACGGTCTCGATGAAGCCAGGGTCCTCGCCATCCTCTTCTCTGCAAACGAGGCAGGGAAGAGTGTATTCATCTTCAACGGGCAGGATTACGGCGACCTCTCGCCCGGGTTCCTTGCCGGGCCCCAGGTGACGCTCTCGGAATTCGATGTCACGGGCAGCGTGGTGAGCGGGGAGAATTCTGCCCTCTTCCGGAGCGTGATGGTGGGTGCCAGCGGTGACAACATGGTTGCCGCAGGGGCAGTACTCATCACCGAGTACGCCGAGGATGCACCGGTCGCAGCGTTCACCGCAGACCCCACCAGCGGCACTGCCCCGCTCCCAGTCCAGTTCACCGACGGGTCAACCGGGACGATCACCTCGAGGACCTGGGACTTCGGGGACGGTTTCACCAGTTACGACCAGAACCCGGTCCATACCTATGTGGATCCCGGCACGTATTCCGTGAACCTGACGGTCACCGGGCCCGGTGGCTCGGACAGCGAGGTGAAGACCGGCTACATCACAATACCTGTCCAACCTGTTCCACCAGGTGCCGGATTCACGGCTGATCCCACCGATGGCACTGCCCCGCTTCCAGTCCAGTTCACCGATGAGTCAACCGGGACGATCAGCTCGTGGACCTGGAATTTCGGCGATGGTTTCACCAGTCACGACCAGAACCCGTCGCATACGTACACCGTACCCGGCACCTACACCGTGAATCTCACGGTCACCGGCCCCGGTGGATCGGACAGCGAGGTGAAGACCGGCTATATCACCGTGACCGCCCCGCCCGGAGAGATTGTGGCAGACTTCGTTGCCGCACCCCTCTCCGGGTCCCGGCCTCTCCTCGTCCGCTACACCGACCAGTCCACCGGACTGATCACCGCGTGGGCCTGGGACTTCAACAACGATGGCCGGGTGGACAGCACCCTGCAGAATCCCACTCATGCCTATTTCCTGCCGGGCAGCTACACCGTCCGGCTCACGGTGAGCGGCCCGGACGGGACAGATGAAGAGGTCAGGAAAGGATATATCACCGTGACCGAACCAGCGAAACGCCCGTTCGCCCGGTTCACCCAGGACAACCGGTTCGGGGTCGCCCCCCTCACCGTCCAGTTCACGGACCGATCGATGAACAGCCCGGACACCTACCTCTGGAGTTTCGGTGACGGGACCACGTCATCGGAGATGAATCCGGAGCACACCTTCGGGCTCCCGGGATTGTACCGCGTCAGCCTCACCGTCTCGAATGATGCGGGGAGCGGCAGCACATCCGGGTATGTCGTGGTGCGCAGGCCATGGGGATTCTTCTGAAGACCCCTCCCTCTTTTTCCCCCGCATGATTCCTCCAGTGTCCGGGACCATGATCAACACTACGAAGGTATCGGCAGGATAGAGGTGCGGGAACCTGCGCACCTTCCTTCCGGCGGGATTACCCGGATGGAACAATTCATCGGGAGCCTGTGCCCGGAACGATGCGTGGCAGAATCAGGTCTCACCGTTCTCCGGGAGCATATCTATATGAGGAGGTACTCCCAGTTACGTAGTATGAGAGGGTGAAAAGATGTCAAATAATCTTACGATTCAAAAATACGTCATACTCTTCCTGCTCATATCTGCACTGTCCTGCATCTCCCTTGCGGACTCCACCCTCCACATCACCGGGGTGATTGAACCAGTTCACGGACCCGTTGCCAACTTCACCGGTTTCCCGCTCTCGGGCAGCGCTCCGCTCATCGTCCGCTTCACCGACCAGTCCACCGGCCCTGTCACCGCGTGGGCCTGGGACTTTGAGAATGACGGCCGGGTGGACAGCAGGCTCCGGAATCCTCTTACCGTTTACCGGAATCCCGGGACCTATTCAGTCCGCCTCACGGTCTCGGGGCCTGACGGCAGCGGTGAACGGACCAGGGAGGACTACATCACCGTCACCATCCCGGTAAGACCACCGGTGGCCCGCTTCTCCCAGGATACCCGCTTCGGGTTTGCCCCCCTCACGGTCCGGTTCACCGACCGGTCAATCGGGAACCCAACGAGCTACCTCTGGACATTCGGTGACGGGGCAACCTCGACTGCGGCCAACCCTGTCCACACCTACCTGGATCCCGGGTTCTACCGGGTCAGCCTGCAGGTGAGCAATGACGGCGGGACCTCGACTGCCGGCGGGATGGTGGTCGTTCTGCGACCATGGTTCAGGCCATTCTGAACCGTCTATTTTTCTGACCTCTCCAGAGCAGGAGGCTGGGGACTGGATTGCCACGATATACTGGAAGACAGGTGAGGACTTCATGGTTCACAGGACCTCTCCAACGATGACAGCGCTACCGCCAGGTTATTTCATATCGTCCCGGGCTGGGGAGGGAACCTGCAGGATTCTCCCCGCTGCTTCCGGGAGAAACTAACTTTTGATATATCAAAAATTTTATCACAATATTTATTACGAATAAATCTATTTGTAATATTATGGTGCAGCCTCCTCTCAGGGTGGGTGTACCAGCAGTACTGCCGATGGTCCGGGATCATCAGCGGAAAGACACCGATTGCGCATGAAAAGGACAGCAGCATGGAGAACGGGAAAATAGCCAAGGAGATGCATCCCGCCAAAAAGAAGGTTGCAAACGAGAGAAAAACAGTGGAAAAAACCGTGATGCAACCGCCGGCGGAGGAGGGGAAAGCCACAGGAAAACGAGCCAGCGCTACGGGCAAAAAAGCAGGCATGGAAGCGACTGCAGCGGCAAAACCGGCGAAAAAGACTGCAGCGAAAGGAGCGGGGAAGGCGGCGGCTGCACCGGCAGGACAGGGTGCTGAAAAACAACCGGCGAAACCAGCAGCATCGGAGAAGAGGGCGAAAAAAACCGCCGCATCCCCGGCTCAGGAGGAATTGAGGAAACCAGGCAGGAAACCAGCAACCAGATAACTCTCTTTTTACTACGTCCCCTCACTCATCAACCAGGAGCCCCTCACACGAGAAACCGCTGCAGGGAACGATATCCCCTCGGTATTCTTTCTGAACGCTGATGAGACTGCTCCTTTTAAAACCCCGGCAGGGCGTTCATCACTGGGATCCCTGGCGCCGGAACAGTTGGATTCAGCCGGTTACCAAGGGAGGCTGCGGTATCCAATGGCCGGATTCCCTCCCTCTCAGAGCCGTGCCAATCGCACCGACTGCAAGAGCACATACCTGCAGATCCGGCAGGATGCCATCGCTGTCAGAGCCCGGCCCGGTTGCGGCAGCGGTCAGCGGAATCTGGCTGGCAGTGCAAGAGCGAATGACACCCCCGCCGGATCCCGCAGTACCTCCCATCAGTACGGTACCTTTGCTATCAGCCAGTCCCCGAGGATGAGCGGTACCGTGAAGGTCTCCTTCCAGTCAGCGCCCCCTTCCGCCAGAACGATGACCAGGCACTCTTTCCTGTTCCTCGTGATGGATGTCGGGTCCACCCTGACGGAGAGGTGGATGCGATCGGGGAGGGTCAGGGGGATGGGAAGGGTGGGCTTCTCCAGGCAGCAGTCCCACCCGCCCTCCTTTTCGAGCGCTGCCCGGCAGGTCCGGTAGCCGAGCTGCAGGTACCGGTCCCGGGCAATCTTCCTGCCAACCTCGCCCAGTTTTGCATTCAGCTGCTGGTAGCTCGAATCCCGGTCCCACCGGGAAATACCGAGGGCATCAGCGACCACGTCGAACCACGGGGGATAGCGCATTTACCTCTGAGAGGTATAGTATTACATAATACAAAATATTTGTGAATATATGTGATTAATAATTCTGCATCGGGTGCCCAAATCACTTCTGCAGGGTACCTTCAGACCCGGAAGAGAACCATGCTTTTTTTTATCATGGAAAACCATCATCATGTATTGGAATCATGCCATCGGCTGCGGAGATACGGGAGATCCTGCGGGGATGCCTGCCGGAGATACGGGAAAAATACGGTGTAACCTCTATTGGTGTATTCGGATCCTATGCCCGGGGAGAGGAGTCGCCGGGCAGCGATATCGATCTTATGGTTGAATTCGATCGTCCCATTGGATGGGAACTGGTGGACCTGGCGGATTACCTTGAATCCATCCTCCATCATCGGGTCGATCTCGTCATACGGAGATCCCTGCACCCGCTCATCCGCGATGCCATCCTTGCCGAGGTACAGTATGCATGACCGGGCGGTCTCCTGTATTGTATTTATCTGAAATCCTCGCATCGATGGAGAAGATCGAGCGCTATACGGCCGGGCTCTCCTACGAAGAGTTTATCCACAGCGAACTGATCATGGATGCAGTTGAGCGCAATCTCGAAAAGATTGGGGAGGCTGCTGCCGCAATCCCGGAAACGATCAGGAACAGGCATCCCGATATACCATGGAGAACTATTGTGGGGTTGAGAAACAAGGTTATCCATCACTATTTTACCGTGGACCAGGATGTGATATGGCAGATTGTCACAGAGAATATTCCGTCAACAAAGGGCAGAATTGCCGATATCCTCAGGGAATATTCGTAGTACCGGGTTTTTTTTAAATCCTGGCATCCTTTACTTCACGTTTTTTGCATCAAAATGGCTCTGTCGTGCACTTTACTGAGACGTATTGACCCACCACCTGGCACTAACAGGATGAAATAGTTCAACCCCGGAACGATGTGGTTCAGAAACGGGTAGGGATAACCAGCTTGATCAGGTCGATCAGGCTATTCCAAGACCCTGAGCAGCATAGCCGGTGACACATAGCTCCGCTTTCGCCTCTCCGCTCCCTGGAGAAAAAATGCCTCACGAAAAAGCGCCCGCGATCTCCCTGCTGGCTATCTCCCCAATGACACCTGCACCGAGGTCGCTCACTGCGTAGTACCTGCCCCCGGCCTCGTCTGCGATCTCCCGGCAGTACCCGAGCTGGAGCTTCAGGAAGGAGGCCCCCGGGTCCTCGGTGTCGATGACTACGGTATGGACTCCCCGGGAACGGAGCTCGTGCGCTGCATCCCTGAGCTCTGCCCGGACATCGCCTCCCCGCGAGACATTCGCCCTCCCGTCCGATATCAGGACCATGACCGGGACAGTATCGCCGTTTTTGCGCTGCTCCCGGTCAATGACCTCGATGGCCTTCCAGATCCCGTCGCAGAGCGGGGTCTTCCCCCCCGTCGGGAGGTCGGTCAGGCTCTTCCGTGCCAGGTCCACGCTGCGGGAGAGGGGGAGGAGGAGTTCAGCACGCTCTCCCCGGAACGCTACCATGCCGATGCGGTCCCGCTGCTGGTAGGAGTCAAGGAGGAGGGAGAGGATGGCACCCTTTGCTGCCTCCATACGCTTCCGGGCACCCATGGAGCCGCTCGCATCCACCAGGAAGACGCAGGATGCCGATACGTTCCCGACCCGGACCCGCTCCCTCAGATCTTCTTCCCGGATAGAGATGGCCAGCGACCCGCGGGGCCGGGTAGCCTGGTGGGGCGAGGCGGCCCGGATGGTCGCATCAAGGGCAAGGTCCGGGTTCCCGGCAGGGAGCCGCGAGGTGATGGGAAACCCGTTCTTCCCGGAGGCGAGGGTCTCGATCCGCCGTCCGTTCAGCTGCTTGCGCCGTTCGCGGTCCCGGTCGCGTGCGAGGGAGACCCTGCGGGTGTCGATCGGGTCCCCGATCCCGAAGACCTGCTCCCGGGCAGGCCCCTCCCGCCCCTGGGATTGTTGCTTCTCCTGCTGCCCGCTGGATTCAGGTGAGGATGATGGGGGTGCCTCGTGCGGTTCCTGACGCTCCTCCAGGGGGGAGTGCTCGTTGTGCTGGTCATCGTGCGGCTCCTCTGCGTTCTTCATGGCAGCGTCCAGCCGGTCGGGATCGAGCCGTGGCTCCTCGAAGGGCTTCCGGCGCATCCGGTGCGGGAGCGCGAGCTCCATCGCCTCCCGGACATCCCCGCGGGTGACCTCGCATCGCCCGTCAAGGGCGGCGATGGTCCGCGCCGTCCGGGTCACCGCGATCTCTGCCCGGTGGGTCCTGACCCCGAGCTCCAGGCATGCGCTGACCACCGACCGCAGGATCCCGTCAGAGACCGTAACACCGGGGAGCAGGTCGCGTGCCCGGATGATGGCGTCCCGGAGTGCCGCCTGCTGTTTGTTGAACCGGGCTGCGAATCCAGCCTGGTCGATCTCGAAGGCCTCCGCGTTCCTGACGATTGCCATCCGGTCGTCAGGGTTTCCGATCGCCTCTACCGAGACCTGGAGCCCGAACCGGTCCAGGAGCTGGGGGCGGATCTCCCCCTCCTCCGGGTTCATGGTCCCGATGAGGATGAACCGGGCGGGGTGGGTAAAGGAGATCCCTTCCCGCTCGACCACGTTCACCCCGAGTGCGGCCGAGTCCAGGAGGACATCGGCGATGTGGTCATCAAGGAGGTTCACCTCGTCGATGTACAGGATCCCGCGGTTCACCCCGGCGAGGATGCCGGGCTCGATGGCCTTCCTCCCCTCCCTGATGGCGGATTCGATATCGATGGTCCCCACCAGGCGGTCCTCGGTGACCCCGAGGGGGAGATCGACTACCCTGACCTGCCGCTCTTCGGACTCGAGCGGAATCCCCTCCTCCACCTTCCCCAGGCAGTTCTCGCACATCTCCCGTGGATCATCCGGGTTGCAGTGGAACGGGCACCCCTTCACCACCGCGATTCCCGGGAGGATATCGGCGAGGGCCCGGACTGCCGTGGACTTGGCGGTCCCTTTCTCCCCCCGTATCAGCACCCCGCCGATGCGGGGGTTGACCGCATTGACGAGGAGGGCCTTCTTCATTGTCTCCTGCCCGACAATGGCGGTGAAAGGGAGGATGGTGCGGTGGTTGTGGGTAGCCATGAATTCCTACTTACAAGTATATCTTCTTACTATTTTGTATATCTGTTGGAAGCAGTATGGTCAATAAGGAATTAAGTGAGATCAACTCTTGGACTTTTTCCTGGTGAGTTCCCGGAGAAGCCCCCCGACCATCACGGTCAGGGCGCGACGGCCGGGCAGGGGAGCGCTGGTCGGTTCTGCGGCAACCGTTGCCGGGGTTACGAGGCCCTTGTTGTAGTGAAAGACATCGTGGAGGGAGTCAACGCCCGGCAGCGATTTCGGGAAGTTAGTGAAGGTGACCCGCTGAACCGGGATACCCTTGTCTCGGAGCGCCTCTTCGAGACAATTAGCCATCTTATCAGACTGCAGGTTCTCGATGACATACCTGACGTTGTGGTACTTCCCGGCCTCAGTATACACATCGTTTACCACTCCCCGCGTGTGTACCGTCCCCCATCGTAGAATTTCTGTGCAAAGCCGGAGAGCGCGTTCAGGCCGAGCCACTCAACCGCTGCGTCCTTCTGCCAGATCATTATTACTACGTCCTGCCCCGAACTCCCCCTTTTAAAGATGTTCCATTCTTTCAGCTGAAATGGTCGCGGCGGGTATCGCAACGATAATGCCCAGGTATGCACAGGTCGTTGCTCTTTACCTACCATATTCTTGATGTCACACTACCCGGATTCCCTGCACCCGGGTTAACGTCAGTGCCGGCACCGAAGGAGCACAATCATCCGAATAGGAACGTCTTTGGAAAGTCAGAAATACTCATCTTGAATCCCTTCCAGACCTATTATGAATTCTTAAAAGATACGTAGTCTTTCATATGGTGTCCGATTCATACAGTCGACGGGTACTGAAGCTCCTCCATGTATTTACCAGGGTCAATAACGAAAACCTTGTCGAGTTCCTCGCCCTTGTCATCCTCGGCGTCCTCCTCATTCTCGATGTACTCACCACCTCCCTGGTGCTCTCTGTCGGGGGGTACGAGACCAATGTGCTTATGGAGGGGATCGTGACAATCCCGGTGGTGCACCTCTTCCTGAAATGGCTCTTCCTGGTATTCGTGGTTATCGCAGCCCGCTTCTGCGATTGGATGGTGCAGGGAACCGGGCTGTACATCATGTGCGTGATTATCGGGTGGTACTCGCTTGTCATCGCGAACAACACGCTGATTTTCCTCAGGTTGCTGGCTTGAGGGCAGAAGACAAGCTTTCGCAGAGAGAGGGAAGAGGAGATCATATCTGAAGACTATCGTCCCCGGCATCCGGAAGGTTCTCGAACGGATTGATGAGTGTTCGGCTTTCGTCGACGGAATGGTGAACGGTGAGGTTATCAGGAAACGTGTGATATCTGGTGACCGGAGGGCTTCAATCCCGGAGAATTGCAAAAAGAATGTATGGGTCTCTTATCCCCTCAGGAAAGAAACACCAGCTTGCCCCGAGCCATGATGGCATCGCTCCGCTGGGAGAGGAGGGTCCAGGTGAACTCGGGGAGAGATCAGTAGAACGCCAATCTCCCGAACGCCAGGATGGCGTCACTCCGCTGTGAGAGCAGCGTCCAGGTGAATTCCTTGTTATGCTCGATCACGATAGACGACGATACTGCCGTGAAATTCGTCACCCCGGATTCATCCTTCCCCGAAAGAACAATGGTGTCGCCGGACCGGATGAATGTAACATCGGAACCTGCCCTGTTCTTCATCTCGCAGTCAGGTCGCTTGATAGTGGCATTGGTGATCCGCAACCTCTGGTCACCCTGGTCGAGGATGATGGCAAGGTCATCGATGCTGAGCCCGTCGCCCCCCATGTGGTCAAGGTAAATGGTGGTGTTGTTGTATACGGTCCCCGTGATCGAGACCTGCGGGGGCTTCGTCTTCGTCGGTCCGAGCCCCCCGACATAGGCGCTGATGACCGCGGCGAGGATGATGGTGATGGTCAGCATCAGCATCACACCGACAACGGGTGAAACAGCCGAATCATTGCCCCTGGTACCGTTCATGACCCCCCCAGATATATTACGAATATAGAATATTATTATACAACATGATAAATATCGCGATATTAATCATGGATATGCTGGATGGCGAGCGTCCCGGGACCACTCCTCGATCAAGGTCTCCTAGGGACGACTGCTTGAAGAATAACCACAGATTCCCCTGATTTTTGTAATACAATATAATAATTTTTTAATATTTAATGATACTACTATGAATCACTCAGCCTGGATGCTCCCCGGAGAGGAGAAACCCCCGCAGGGCATCGATGGGAGAACCATACGAGTGAGATCGCCATGAGCAGGGCATTTCGGTTCCGGAGTCACCTGAGGACAGGTATTTTCAGAGACCTTGCATTAAAGAGCGGTTATGATGAGCAGAACCGCTGGTATGATCTGGTGCCGGAAATGGAAAATACGCCGGGGAATGAGCGGTCCGTTTACCACGGTGGCGATACCTCCCTCCCCTGATTAAGGGGAGAATGGGGGATTTATTTCCAAAAACGTGAACGAGATGCCGGGATAGCCCCAGGCCCTCCGCCCCTCATCATCTGCTGGTACCGGGAACTGATCCTTCAGGTCCACCCTTTTCGTGCTCGCCCCGGGCGTTCTCTTTCATCGGGCTCCTTTTCCCTGTCATCCCCGGTACATGACAGCAGGAACGCTACCCTGCCGGGGTATACCTCCGGCAGGAACCCGGACCACGAGGTATAGGCTTGAACCTGCCAGCTAATAGCCAGGAGCCCCGCTCCCTGACCGCCCTCCTCCAGTCTCGATTCAGGCTCATTTTGACCTTCTTTTCCTCCGTGAACAGAGCCCGGTAGAACCTCCACGGGAAATGCTGCTCACCTTCATGGAAAATATCGATAAAACCGGTTATTTATTAAAAATAAGCCATTAAATCACTTCAAATAAATGCTTTTTATTGGGCCTGCAATCGGCACAGTACCGGACAGGCAATATCTATCGATCCAAGGTGAGATCCGGTCCTGAAACGCGAATGTGCGGGTCAGTTATATATCGACGGAAGTTGGGTTTTTGCAAAAACCTGTAATGATTCATAATTCGACATTTTAAGGCATATAATGAGCCGGATATGGAATTTAGCGATTATTAACCGGTTCAATGAGGATGTGATTCTCCGGCTGGGAGTGGAACATGAGGGTGGAACGCCGGAACGGCTCTGAAGACCCGGACCCCGCATTCACCGGGTCAGACTAAAGGGCACAAATTACTTCGCACCCTGCACGAATCGATTGTTACCTGATGACCCTCCACTGCCCTTCCTGCGGGAGCGCTGCAATCATCCTAGAGGCCGGTGGCTATGGCGGCATGGTCTACCGGTGCAAGGAGTGCGGGTACCGCGGATCGTTCGTGGTGGAGAGCGACGCCAGCGAGACGATCGAAGGAAGGGATACGGGCGCCAGAGAGCATATCCTGCAGGAGAAGGGTGAGCGATTCCGGGTCCCGCTCTGGATAAAAGTGCTGGCGGTGGTGTTTGTACTGGTGCTGCTGGTGTACCGGTTCTGGTAGTCGAAATCAGAACGAGTGACAGTGCAGTGGGGTGGTATGCATTTTTTGTCGTTCCTATTCCCAACTTTTCTATTCCACAGAAAGGACGATGTCCAGCCGTTCGATGGTTACATTTACTGGATAATTCAGCTCACTCTCTACACCATTCACGGTGAGAGACAGTACATCCTCCTTCAAAAGTCGGACGATGGTTGCATTGAGTTTCAACTGGACGATACCATTCCCGCTTGTTGTATTGAATCGTCCGTCTGGGGTGATATTCACGAAACTCAGGGTGACATTGTGGTTACTGTTGGAGTAGTCAGGGGGCTTTCGGAGGTTATTCAGGTACTGTGCCTGTGTCTCCTCGTACTTACTCAGGAGGGTGATAGGAACGCTCGTGTGACCTTTGGTAACGTTCACGGTCCCATTCTGCCAGGAATACCCCTGATCAAGCCAGAAGTTGGATACCGGGGTGTAGGTGATATTCGAGAGATACCCGTGGGTAAAAGGACTGCCATCGATAGTGATGGTGATCGCAGCCCCGGGCAGTTGCCGGATGCGGAGCTCGCCACCGGACCGGAGGCTGTTGAGCAGGATATCTCCTCCCCCCAGGGGGATGGGTTCGGCCATGGTCCCATTTCGCCAGAAATGTATCGAGTTGTCGATAGCGGCACCGAACCGGACCATTCCCGTTTCCACGTCCTTCAGGTGCTCCACCTCGGCCTGCTGCTTGAAGCCCGGGAGGTAGATGGCATTCCAGATGGATAGGAGGGTCACCACCACCACTAGGATCATCATCACCGCGACAACCGGGGCGATGGCATCGTCATTCATGGGACCACTCCCGTATAGATGACCGCCCTTGCTGTGCTCACCTTGATCGTCGAGCCGGAAGGGGGTCTCGAAAAGGTGATTCTGCCACCGAGATCGAACAGGATGTCCGGGTCCGCCGCCACAGACGTTGCACCGTGGGGAACAAGAGAAAACGCTCTCCCGGTTCCCTCGACTGTGACCCTTAGGCCGGACCCGGGAATGGCATCTCCTCCCCTGTGATGGAGAATGATAGCCGTATCGTTCACTTCCTGCAGGATTGTCACGCTCGGGTCCCGCGGCGGCGGTAGGTAGTTGGACGCAGTCGCCGAGAAAATAGCCATCAGGATCAGCACGAGGGTGAGCATCAGCATCTCCCCCACGAGCCCCGATACCGCGTCATCCCTTCCTTTCTTAGAGGACATAGACAAACATCACCACCGTCGCGATGAGGAAGAGGACGCTGTGCTTGAAACCCGCCATGATATTTGCCGCCGAGAGCTGCCCGGCCATTATACCGGAGAAGAGCCCGAGGATGATCGCGATACGGAACATATCGAGCACGTTTCCGGAGATATCGATGGCCGTGTTGAGCTTCTCGAAAGAGGTAATGAAGGAGACGTTCAGCACGTAGGCGGTGTAGAGGAAGATGCCGAACGAGAGGTAGATGATCATGATATAGGCAAACGACGTGGTGAACCGGTCCCGCTTCATCTTCAGGTAGTGCTCCATGTCCCCGATGGCGATCATCAGGACGTCGCGGATGTAGTCGGTCACCTCGCTTGCGCGGACGATCAGGGAGATCGCCCGCTTGATCATCAGCACCCCGATCCGTTCCTCCATACGGACGAGAGCGCTAGAGACCGGTGAGCCCCAGCGCACCTCGTCCGAGACGACCCTGAGCTCACTTGAGAGGAGCCCGATTTTTGAACCGGAGATAAGGTGTATAGCCCCCTGCAGGGTCATCCCGATGTCCTTCAGGTCGGCAAGCTCCCGCAGGAAGCCAGGGATCTGCTCCTCTACCCTGTTGATATACCGCCGCCGTATCTCGAAAGCCACCATGACGGGGGAGAGGGCCGCGATGCTGAGCAGGCAGATGTAGACCTCGAATGTATACCGGGGGATAAGGGAGGCGAGGGTCCCGTTCCAGAAGAGGACCGTCACGGCCACCGCCAGGATGGCCCCGAGCCCCGCGCTGAACCGGTAATCGGCGATGTAGTGGCGGAGTGGATGGCGGAGGATCTCCTGGACCCGGATCATCGACTTGGTGGACTTCATCCGCCGCGAGAATTGCCGGGACATCCCGGGGTCCCCGGAGGCCAGGGGAACACCGGCCGAATACTCGGTCTCCGTGACCTCCCGCCGGATGATCTCTAGCCGCTCGGCCGGGAGGATCAGGGAGAGGATCCAGATCATCGCCGCCGCCCCGAGCGGGAGCCCGATGAAGAAGATGACCATCAGGGACGAGAGCTGGCTCTGGCCGGTCATGGTCTCGGCCGCGGTCATGATGATCACGGCGATAGGGGCGGCCACGAACGCGGCCACGTAGACCTCGGCCATGATCTCCATGGTCTTGAGCCCCATCTCGAGCTCGTTTCTTGCGACCTCCCGGTAGTGGGCGGATCGGGAGGCGAAGAACGCGGAGATGTCCCCTCCGCTCTCGAACATCAGGATCAGGTCGTCCATCAGGCGCTTCAGGTTCGCAGATGGCGTGGAATGCCCCAGGTTCCGCATGGCCGAGACAAGATCGTCCCCGAAGAGCTCCACATCGCGGACTATCATCCCGAACTCTTTTGAGACCTCCCCATACAGGTCGTGCTGCTCGTACACACTCCGGAAGACGTTGTACAGTGTCAGAGTCGTAGAGAGTGCCTGCATGTATGTCACGGCATAGGAAAGATCGATGTCGATCCGCGATTGCCGGCCCTTCGCTGTCAGAACCGGCTGGATGTATACAACGGCAAAGACAAGGATTGTCGGGACAGCCACGATGAGCACGTCCTGCACCCAGAGCGGGTACGGTTTCAGGACCGTGAACCGGACAGCGAACAGGTGCGTGACCACCACCAGCGCCACCATCCCCAATGCTATCATCCCGGTCTGCTGGAGGAGGTAGCGGATGTACTCGTCGTAGTTCCTGGTCATCCGCGACCCCTTCAGTGTCCGGCTGTAGTTCTTCCGGTCAAGGAGGGTGTCTGTCACTGTTCGTACCGATTCACGGACCGGCACCAGCCATCTCCTCCGCCACCTCATCAGGGTTGACACGCTCCGATTTGCGGATCAGGTTGAAGACACCGCTCACCTCTGTCGACCGGGTGATCCCCTTCCTTGCCATCAGCTCGAGCAGGTGTTTCCTGATCGCCAGCTGCTCCTCGACCTCCCCCCTCGTC
This sequence comes from Methanoregulaceae archaeon, assembly GCA_013331415.1. Taxonomy (GTDB): domain Archaea; phylum Halobacteriota; class Methanomicrobia; order Methanomicrobiales; family Methanospirillaceae; genus UBA9949; species UBA9949 sp10516u. Next base: position 44,125 of record DUGL01000188.1, read on the forward strand.
CAGCCCCGGGCATAGCCGATGCTGTCCAGCACCCGGGAGTGGTTGAAGTTTCTCTGGAACCGATCAGTCCGGGGATACCAGGTATAGAGCTCGTGGGACTGGATAGCATCGTTCCTGTCCACAGCGATCTCGTTTAAGGATGCGCACCGGCGTATCGCCTTCCCCTCCTTGTACTGCAGAAGCTGTACCACAATCAAGTCGAGCGCCCCGAACATCGCCCGTGGGACATTGATGGGCGGGTTGACCAGTCGGTTGATTGCCTCTTCAACGCTCCCGGCGTGCAGCGTGGAGTAGGTGGTATGCCCGGTGTTCATCGACTGGAAGAGGGTCTGGGCCTCCGGGCCCCGGACCTCCCCGACGATGATGTACTCCGGCCGCTGGCGGAGGGAGGCCCGGAGCAGGGAATAGAGGTCGATATCCCCCTTGACCGATTGTCCCATCGTCTCTCTCGTCTTCGTGGGGAGCCAGTTCTTGTGCGGGAGCTGGATCTCCCGCGTGTCCTCCAGCGAGACAATCTTTGCTGTCAGGGGGATGTAGTACGAGATGGCGTTCATGGTGGAGGTCTTGCCGCTGGCAGTCCCTCCCACCACGATCATGCTCTTCCGGTTCTCGACCGCGAGCCAGATGAAGGCCAGTATCTCCGGGCTGTAGGTGCCGTATCTGATCAGGTCCACCGGGGTCATCGGGTCGGTCTTGAACCGCCGTATGGTAAACGAGCTCCCCCGGGAGGAGACCACATCGGTATAGGAGATCTGCGCACGTGACCCGTCCGGGAGAGGAGCATCGAGGAGAGGGGAGGCGATGGAGACCTGCTTGTCCGCCTTCTGGGAGAGCTTCAGCACGTAGCGGTTGAGATCTTCGGCCGTGAAGTGGAGGGATGTGGGCACCGACCCGAACTCGTTGTGGTAGATATAGACGGGGCTGTCGGCCCCGTTGCAGCTGATATCCTCGATGAAACGGTCGTGCATCAGGGGGTCGATGGGGCCGTACCCCTGGAGGTTCCGCTCAAGGTAGTAGAAGAGCACCGATACCCGGTCGTCCGGCATGCCGGGAGAGAACCGGTGAACCGCTTTTCTGACATCGAAAAAGGTCAGGTTCACATCGCCCTTCTTCCGGAGCGTGTCAAAGACCACAATGTCACGGAGGTACGTGTGCACCTCCTCGAGGAGGATCTGCTCATTGAAGCTGACGGGGGGTTCGATTACCCGGTAGAACAGGTCGAAGAGTTCGCTCTCCACGATAAGAGCATAGGAGTACCCCTTCTTCAGCCAGTAGCGGTCCACCATCCGCTCTCCGGGAAGAATATGCGAGAGGGCGGGAGCTTCCCCGTCCCCAGGCAGCGCAGCAGGATCAACCCCGGAACCGTTTCCGCTCCCGTCCTTTCGGAAAAGGCGGGAGAGTTTTACAAACAGGAGTGATGGTCCGCCAGGTATCTCTTCACCCACGGCGCCTTTCCCGGAACTGGGGAACCATTCCGGAGCTCTCATCCGGTATCCCCCTTGTCCATGTGACCCTGTCCGCTCCACAGTGGGAGTCCCGACAATGAAAAGGGTTCCGGGGAGACCGCTGCCAGTGCTGCCTCCGCTGCGCGGAGACCTTGCCGGGCTTCATGGTTGCCCGGATCCCGGGAGAGGGCGCCGTTGAAGGACGCCAGGGCCTCCCGGTACCGCCCGAGAGCAAGCAGGGCGTGTCCCTGCATATTCTTCATCCCTGCCCCATCCTCATCTGCTTCAAGGAGCAGTTCGAGGACGGTCGCGGCCTCCTGGCCCAGTCCCATCTGGGAGAGGACAGTTCCCAGCCGCAGGATCAGGTGCGGGTCGCCGGGCCGGGCTGCCAGCGCTTTCCGGAAGTCTGCAGCTGCTTCTGCCAGCTTCCCACTCCGGGCCAGGGCGTCCCCCCGCCTCTCGGAGAAGGCAGGGTTCTCCGGGTCGATGGCAACTGCCCGGTCGTACGCAGCGGCCTCGTCATGGTACCTTCCAAGCTCACGGAACACCCCTCCCATGGCTTCCCATGTGCTGGCATCATCCGGCCGGATGGTCAGGGCCCGGTCATACGCAGCAAGGGCTTCCCCGGACTTCCCCAGGGCATGGTGCATCCTCCCCTGGCAGATGAACAGCAACGGGTTGTCGGGGTTCGCAGCGATTCCCTGTTCGAGCGAGACCAGGGCCTCCTCCTCCCTCTTGAGACGTGCGAGCGACCGGGCACGCATCAGCCAGAGATCGGAAGACCGCGGATCGATTCCCAGTGCCCGGTCGTAGGACTGGAGTGCTTCGTGGTCCCGGTTGAGGTGGTGGAGGATCTGGCCCCGGGCCACCCAGACCTCGGCAGAATGGGGGTTGAGTGAAAGGCCCTGGTCCAGGGCATGGAGAGCCTTCTGGTTATGCCCCAGGCTCTTAAAAACCAGCCCATACTGGCGCCATGCATCGAAGCTCTCCCTGTCGATCTTCAAGGCCTGCTCGCAGGAGTACAGGGCATCCTGCTCCCTTCCCAGGCGGGCAAGCACACCGGCCCGGAGGATCCAGATACCCGCAGATCCGGGGTCCTTCGCGAGCTCCCGGTCAAAGTCCGCAAGCGCTTCGTGGTATCGCCCGAGCGAGTAGAACGCAATCCCACGGAATCCAGCCGATAGATCGGGGCTCTGTTCGAGCACCCGGTCAAACCCGTCAATGAGCTGTCCGCAGTTCCGGATACTGCAAACGCTCCGGCCACCCTGGAAGCGGAAGACCTCTCCCCCCTCCATGCAGAGGGCATCCCTGGCTGTCTGCGGTTCATGGTCCTGGCCGGCCATGACCTGGCCATGAGGGGTTGTGCTCCTGATGCGGAATTTCCGTCCCGACAGGAGACCGGAAGCGCCCCGGGACGGTTCACTACTATCGACTCCACCCTCAGGTGCGACAGTGAGAGGTTCCGGGTTGCCCACGACCGGATTCCCCTCCTCCGGGTGCTTGGGAGAATGTCTCAGCCGTTCCCAGAATCCGGACTGATCCGGAGTAGTATCCTGTGGGACCGTACTCCCTGCCGGCAGCACGCCTGGGTCGCGGTTATCCTGGTCTGGCGATGAGAGGGAATGACGCTTCAGCCGTCCCCAGAACCCCTGGTCGTGGGGAGCATCAGTATCGGGAACGGCTGTGCCCGCTGCCGGCAGCACGCCTGGGTCGCGGTTATCCTGGTCTGGCGGTGAGAGAGAAGGACGTTTCAACCGTCCCCAGAATCCCTGATCGCGGGGAGCATCAGTATCGGGAACGGCTGGGCCCGCTGCCGGCAGTCCCGGCGTGCCTGTGCGACTGCTTTCCTGATCCGGCCGACTGAATGAAGGAATTTTCAGCTCTGTCCGGAGCCCTCCCTGATCCCGAACCACTCCGGCCGGCCGGGAAATATCCAGGGTGCCGCTTACGGACACGGGAGACGTCTCACCCTGTTCTCTCTCACAGGCCCGTAACTCGGCAATTTTTTCCCTGCACCGGGCAGCATCCTCATTCCGTCCGGATTTGCTCAATGCATACCCCAGGTTATTCCAGGCGGCAATGTACGATGCATCGACTTCGATGGCACGAAGGTAGTACCTGATTGCCGATGGATAGTCTCCATTCCTGAAACAGTCATCACCACTTTTCTTCAGCGCTGCGGGCATATCAGGGGGGGTCGTCATGGTACGGACTTCCGGTCGTATGTATCAGCTGCAGGGTCGGGAGTGCACCCGATGGGTGAGAGACCCGGTTTGGTATCAGGCGCACAGGGATCCGCATATTCGACATAATTTTTCTTGTTCCTCGATTATTTCATACTTTTTTATCGATATGTATTCATCTCTCACTGCGCACTCCTCATTTCAGGGTGTACCATCTCCTCTCCTCATCACCGGTGTGAATGATGGTGTCCGGGATCCTCATCTCATACCTGCCATGAAGCGGATACTCTCATCCCAGGCCTCGATCCCGGGTACTTCAACGATCCACGATGCATCTCCCGGGAGGAGAGGGAGTAACCGGGCATAGTCAATGCTCCCGCACCCCGGGGCCAGGTGGTCATCGCCGGTTCCCCGGTTGTCGTGCAGGTGGACATGGTCCGGCCTCGCAGCGGCAAGGAACTCCTCAAGCACCCCGTTGAGGTGGGCGTGGCCGACATCCAGGCAGAACGAAAGCCCGCATTCCCTGAGGAGGGGGATCAGCCCGGGGTCCCGGAAGTGACAGACCTCCCAGCTCCCCATGTTCTCTACTGCGACCGGCACCCCGTGCTCTTCCTGGATCGCCGCGAGGTCGACAAGGGAGTCGTGCAGGGCCAGCAGGGACCGGTCAAGGAGCTCGAGCCAGGGGGAGAATCCCGGATGGACGACCACGCAGGTGGCACCGATCCCTGCGGCCACCCTGCAGGTATCCCCGACCAGGTCGAGCGATGACTGCCGGATCGGTTCGCGGCAGCTGGCGATGTTGATATCGGTGGTCGGGGCATGGACGGTGTAGCGGAGGTCGAAGGAAGCACAGGCTTCCGAATCCAGCAGGAGGTCGTGGGTAGCATCCGAGAGGATCTCGACCACCCGCGTGCTCGCCGAGAGCGTCTCCAGGGCGCTGGCGAGCGACCGGTCTATGAGGCACCAGGTCGAGCATCCTAAGTCCTGCATGGATCCTCCCTCGTGATTGCGGCAACGGCAGCGAGTGCTGACGGGATATCCCTGACGATGATCGCACCGTCTGCAGCCAGCCGCGAAAGGGCTGCTGCCGCTTCTCCGCCGGTGAAGTCCCATGCGCCTTCCCCCTCCTGCCGGTCATCGAGGATGACGATCCCACGCACCCGCGCCGATTCGAGGAAGTGGAGGTTCCCGATGTTCCCCGGTCCCCAGAGCCCCCTGGTCATGACGACCGCCCTGGCATCCTTGAGCATGAGAGACAGTTCGCCGAGCGAGCGCCCGGTGACCGGGCTGAACGGGGGCTCGGAGATGCAGGGGATCCCGAGTGCAGCAGCTGTGGTGTAATCAGTGTCATTGACTGCGAGCACCCCGGTCGTTACCAGGTAACCCCCGGCATGGAGGGCCTGCAGGAGTGCCGACCCCTCCCCACCCCCGCAGATGACGTGCACGTTCCCGCATCCTCCCGCGCCGTCATCGGGCACCGGGAGGGGGGAGATGAACGGGTGTCCGGTGAACGGGTTCTTCCGGACCGTCACCGCGATTTCAAATGCGGTCCTGATGGTATCGGGGGTGAGCACCGCTGCAGGTTCGCCCATGGCCAGGATCCGGTAGTTGTGAAGCAGGATGAGCCGGTCGCAGAAATGGGCTGCATGGTTCAGGTCATGGAAGACGCCGATCACTGCGATCGTGCGGGAGAGCTCCCGCATGGTCTGGAGGATCCCGATCTGCTGCCCGAGGTCGAGGTGGGCCGTGGGTTCATCGAGGAGGAGGAGGCGCGGTTCCTGGGCCAGTGCCCGCGCGATGATCACCCGCTGGAGCTCCCCGCCGCTGATCTCCCGGATGGAACGGTCCGCGAGGTGGGTAATCCCGGTTGTCTCCATGGCTTTCCGGCAGATATCCCGGTCTTTGTCTTTCTCTGACCCAAACCTCCCGATATGGGGATAGCGGCCCATCATCACCACGTCCCGGACCGGGAAGTCGAACCCCGAATCGGCAGCCTGGGGCACAACCGCAATGCAACGGGACAGTTCACGGGGAGAGAGGGTTTCCAGGACCAGGTCATCCAAAAGAATGGCCCCGTCAGAAGGGGTGACGATCCGGGAGATCGCCTTCAACAGCGTGGTCTTCCCCGATCCATTGGGGCCGATGATCCCCAGGAACTCTCCTTTTCCGGTCTGGAACGATATCTGCTCTAAAACCTTCCGTGCCCCATAGGCAAGGTCGACATCCCGGAGTTCGATCATCTCATGTACCTCCGCTTGAGAAGAAAGATGAAGAACGGGGCTCCGAAAAAGGCCGTCACCACCCCGACAGGAACCTCGTTACCAACGGTTCGGGCCAGGGTGTCGGAGAATACCAGCAGGATCCCCCCGGCCATCATCGAGGCCGGCAGGAGAACCCGGTGGTCCGGGCCCACGACGAGTCGCATCAGGTGAGGGGTGATAAGTCCGATGAACCCGATGATCCCGGCGATGGCCACTGCGAGGCCGGTGATAAACGAGCTTACCAGGAGGAGCATTTTTTTAAATAATTCAGTATCCACGCCGAGGTGGATGGCGTCCTCCTCACCAAGGGAGAAGATGTTCAGTTCCCGGGAGAAGAGCAGGAGAGAGAGGGATGCGGGGATGATCAGGAGTCCTATCCAGACATCGGTCCAGGATATGTTCCAGAACCCTCCCATGAGCCACATGAAGATCTGGTGGAGACTCTTTCCTGCAGAATACATCAGGAAGGAGAGGATGGCTGACAGGAACATGGAGACGGCAATCCCGGTGAGGAGGAGCTGCTCGACCGGCATGCGGCCCCCCTGCCGGGAAATACCATACACCAGGAACGTGGCGCCTATGCAGCCGGTGAAGGCCAGCATCCACCGGAAGGCACCATTCAGGAAAATGATTGCAAGGGAGGCCCCGAGCGCCCCGCCGGCAGATGTGCCGAGCAGGTAGGGGTCGGCCATTGAATTGCGAAACATCCCCTGCATCACCACACCCGCAGCAGCGAGGCCGAACCCGACCAGCAAGGCTGCGATCACCCGCGGGAGCCGTACCGAGAAGATGATGATGGAAGCGGACTCATCTGCCGCCAGCCCCAGGTAGGGGATGCCGGCCGGCCCGACGACCGTGCAGACCAGGACACTTGCCACCACTGCCAGGAAGAGGAGGATGAGGAAAGGGGTGCTCTTCTGCATAGTGCTGTTCCCGTCACCTGACCAGGCCGCTGATATGACTTCTCTCCTCTTTCAGGGTCCAGAGCACGAATGTATCTATCGAGGGGAACGGCTCCGCAGGGATGACGCGGAGCTCCACCTCCCTTGTATCCAGGTGCCTGACCTGCGATCCGTTCCCCGGCCGGTATGCGTACCTGACCTCGTAGACCGGTTCCGGACCCCGAAGGTTCGGGTGGTGCGTCCTGCCATAGGCCAATGCGACGGCCCATTCCGTATCGCGGATGTCTACGTAGACAGTCCCCAGGAGCATGCCCCCCGCACTCTGCACCTGGGTGCTCGACTCAAACGATTCCACGGCACTTCTCACGGTGCCGGAAGGACTGTATCCAAAATATCGTGACATTCCTCACACCACTTTAAAAAATAATCTCCAAATACTGGCATTTCTTCCGTTCTCCTGTTCAGCGCCCCTTCCTCATGGCAACCAGAGCTGCACCTGCACATGCCACAAGAGCGATCAACGTCCCGAACCCGGGTCCCTGTACACCGGGTGTCAGGGTCGCAACCGGTTTCTCGTTCCCGAACAACTCCGGGTGGATATCCTCTGCAAACTGTTCCAGTGCATCCACGATACGCGGACCCGAACGGTCCACCGTGTCGGTATCGATCAGGAAGACGCGGTCGTCCCTTATGGCTGTGACATGGGAGAAACGTGGTTCATTAATGAAGAACTGTGCAATTGCGTCCTCCCCAGCACCCATGCCGATGCCGGTGCTCACGATCAGTACGTCGGGGTCGGCCTGGATGAAGTCCTCGATGCCGATATTCTTCCACCCTTCCACACCGGAAAATGCATTGGTCCCGCCTGCCAGCCGAATCAGCTCGTCCTGGAAGGTCCCGTTCCCGCTCACGTAGATAGGATCGTTCCAGATCACGTGGGCGACGGTGGGGCGCTCTCCAACCGTACTGACACGCCCTTCTACCGTATTGATTCGCCGCTCAAGGTCCCCTATCAGCCTGGTCGCGTTCTCCTCAGCACCAGACGCCTGGCCGATCAGCCAGGTATCATCCAGGACATTATTAAGGGTCTTGGGGTGCATGGCGATGACCGGGTACCCGAACGAACGCAGGTTCGCGAGGAGTTCCTCACCGTTGCCGTATGCAGCGACAATGAGGTCCGGTTTCAGGGCGATCACCTTCTCGATGGTCACCGTGCTGTACCCGCCGACCTTGGGCTTGCCCGGTGCTTCGGCCGGGTAGTTGCAGAACTCGGTCACTCCCACCACCCGGTCTCCCAGGCCGAGTGCGAAGAGGATCTCGGTGTTCGACGGGGAAAGGGAGATGATCCGCTGCGGCGGGGATTCGATGGTGACGGTAGAGCTCATGTCGTCGGTGATGGTGAGTGCCATGACAGGCGTGCAGGAATAATAAAGTAGGACCAGGAGAATGAGAGCGAAACCAGAGATGGACTGAAACCCCTGCCAAAAATTGAGAGAATTCGATCTTCTTTTCATTGCAAGACGAATTCCCCTTTCTGGATGATTTTCTGACTGGCTTTGTCGATGATGCTGTATTCGCACCTAGTGTTTAGATAAGCGGCGAATCCCTGTGCTGCGCCATCCGGCTTCCAGCTGAGAACCTTTGCCTGACCAATTACAGTTGTATACGTCGAGTCATATACATCCTCAATACGGCAGTTATCCGCGTATACCATGAAACGGTCACCAGGTGTGATGAATCCGTCAGTCGAGCCCACCTCAGCAAAGTACTTCGTCGTTCCATCCGGAAGACAGGTCTCACTGGGAACATTGTCTGCCATCGTGATGGTGATCTTCGCATCCTGGCTCTGGAGCTGGATTGCGATATCGCTCAGACCAAAGCCGTCCCCGCCCTTGTTCTCGAAGAGCAGGCCGTTCATCGCGGTAAAGCCTGTCGGGTAATCGGGATCCCAATTGGTCGTATCTTCATCCGCTATTGCATCAATGACCGGCGTGAGGCTCAGCGAGGCCTGCGGTGCTTTCCTGGTTTCACCCGCCAGCCCGCCGGCAAACCCGCTCACCATCGCGGCGATGATGATCGTCACCACGAGCATGAGCATAACGCCGACAACCGGTGAAACCGCTGAATCATTTTCTGACTTCATAGGACGACCACCTCTTTGTCATAGACGTACTTCCCGCTTGGCGAGTGGAGGATCTTCACATCGACCACGCTACCGGGTCCGAAATCGGTCTCTATTGATGGATCAATACCAAGAAGGTCATACAATCCCTGACTGGAAGAAGCAGGGTTCGTGGAGAGTACATCCCCGGTTTTCCAGGTATAGTTCCCGAAGTCGGGCAAAGGATTCGAACTCCCTGCATATCCAAGTCTGGCGTCATTGAGGATTGGAACCCTATAGGTTGTAGCATAAGTACCACCAGTGTTAGTAGCAGGACTCGATGCGGTCTGATCGTGTTTATATACATAACCTGTTTTGTTCGTGTAATATGTGATAATTGCTATATCACTCGTTGGGATTGAATCTCCGCTCAATAAAGTAAATGTCGCTCCAGGAGTTGCTGGTCCCATTCCAGTGCTCATCGCGGTATCAATCTTGACCGCAATCGACGCCTGCGGCGCCGCTTTCGTGCTCCCCGCGAGCCCGCCGGCAAACCCGCTCACCACTGCGGCGATGATGATCGTCACCACGAGCATGAGCATGACGCCGACAACCGGTGATACGGCGTCCTCTTTTCGTTCATTCATCCATATTCCTCCATAGTTCTGGAGTTGTGCAGGGAGGGCCCGTCCACTGCACAACGCAACTTAATTTTAGTTAGTACTATTTAAGTTGATCAATTTGAATTGCTCTAACACAAATTAATTATAAGTAATGCGGGAACCCATACTCATTTGGAAACAAAAATTCCTCTACCCTGGTGACCTGACATGAATTACCGCTGTTCTGACACAACCCTCGTCATCGAGGGGAACTTCCTGGCCGCCTCGACCGGGATCGAAGGCGATATCGGGCAGGCCACAGCCCTCTTCAACCATACCGTGCCGCGAAGGTGGCACGATGACCACCCGGAGCGGCTGCTCGCAGAGATTGCGGCAAAGGAAGGGATAGGAAGTTTGTATTTCGGTATGCTCACCGCCGTTCCCATGGGTGCCCTGGTAATCTGCCGGTCCGGGTTCCTGACCGTGTTTATCACTGCCGGGATCTCGAATCACACGATCAATATCATCGGGGTGAGCGGCGAGGGCATCACGAGGAGCGGGTTGCTGGAAGGCCTGATCACCGCTGCCAGCGCAAAGACCCTGGCCCTCCTGGAGAGCGGGAGAGCGATTCCCGGCACACCCACGGACGCGATTATCATGGCTTGTGAAGGGCCCGGGGTTCACCGGTATACCGGCACCGTGACTCCTGTGGGAAGCCGGCTTGCTGCCTGTGTCAGGAAAGGGGTGCCCCTGGCACTCTCGCGCTACGAGGAGGGTGCGACCGTACCGCTGACCATCGATCTCCCTGCTCACGGCATGACAGAAAAGAGGGTATCCATTTCATGATAATAACGACAACATCTGTAAGATATTTATGATGCTATGTCAAATATCTCCATAATGGGATCACATTCCGGCCGGCGATACATCGCGCTCATCGTGGTTCTCCTGGTAGTGGCCTGTCTCATGCCCGGATGCATCGAGATTGGGGAAGAGGCAGAGAGGGTGCCGGTTGGGGGAACCCCTGCACCTGCCCAACCTTCTGATGAGCTTTACTTTCCACCGACAGTTCAATCCCCCGTTCCAACCCCGGTCCCTCCCGGTAGTGGCACACCAGCCGGCTCTGCGGTCCCTGCAGACCCCCTCAATACCGTGTCAGTGTTCTCTCCCCAGAGCGCCTATGTGCCGGAGACGTCCCCCCTGCCCCGCCCGAACGAGATGCCCACGGCAACGTTCTTCCCGGCATCGTACAGCGCGATGTACATAAACGAAGGGTTGGCCGTCTCGGTTGAGAGAGCCCCGTTCGTCATCGAGTTCTGGACCCGCCCGTACGTGGACAACCCGCATTTCTCATACGTCACCATAACCGTCCGGAACCCTCATACCGGGGAGATTCTTGCCGAGGACGGATACGGTGGGATATACAGTTCCGAACCGTACAAGCGCATTATCATCCTTGGGAGCGGTCAGTTCCATGTCACCATCTCGGGGATGAGGACGGGTCTGGAGGTCAGGCTGAGAGGCGGTACCGATCTTTGGGCATCTGAACCATACGGAACGGCAGTTATACCCGTGGTGGTGTACCAGGAAGTGTATCCTGAAGAAGAATACTGGTAGCCATCATCAGTGAACTATTTCCCCCGCATGCCCGTTACAGAGTACCGGTCATGCGCCGGCCATCATCATCACGTGCAGCACGCTCATGTTGTGGAGGGCAACGACCACGTAGAACGCGACAATGACAGCCATGGCAGTGACCCCGCTCCGGGCGATCCTCTGCTCAGCCCATGTGCAGACGCCCACGATATAGATCAGCACCACGCCTTTGAGAGCAAGGTGGGCCACCGGGTACGCCACAACGCCGGCCATGAGCCGGTTCAGCTCCATCCCGCCAAGACTGAGGATCAGGTCCGTGGTTATGATATCGATACTGAAGAGGAGGATGAGCGAGAAGATCCCCGGGATGAGCAGGAGCCCCGTCCCTGTGCTGAAAGAACCCGTACCGCGGGCAGCGAGGTCTGGGAACTCCCCCCGCGTCTTTGATCTGTGATCCTCTCTCATATGCTCTTCCATTCCTACGCGACTCTTAATTCCATAAATAGTTTATCCTGATAAACCCGTTTTTTCCGGCAGGGGCTGATTATTTCTCCGTAGTCTCATAAAAATGGCTCTGTAGAAAACCTTCAGGATGAAAAATTGTAAGTGTCTGTGGATGTTACAGACAATTATTTTTCCAGCGATTTCTTTCATCTGGATGAGGATGATCCTGGCTTTGACGTCGCCGCTAAACTTTCTTTTCAGGACTGAAAATTTGATTTCGACGATTTGCCGTCTTGGGTATACGGCGGTATCGAACATACGAGCCATTTCCTGACGGTATTTCGCTGATGATATCGTTATTCCAGGAACGGATCGGAATAACTGAATTAGCAAGGAGGTCATCTCGGATCAATTGTATTCGCTCACTTAATTTTGATCCACTGCACCCACCAAAAAGTGATCCAGTCCCGGAACAAGATCACCCATTCCTCGCATATAAAGAGAGCGGTGATCACCGCTACCGGTAACTCGTTCCCGTCATATTCAGAATAATAGCCCGATGGGTGATTCGGTCAAGCAGGGGGGCGGTGAGTGCTTTGTCATGGAATATTCCTGACCCATTCAGAGAACATGAGATTGGACGTTACCATCGTGCTGGAAGTCTCATACCGGGATGCGAGCAACTGGAACAGCAGTTCATCTCCTGACAGGTCAAAGGTGATGTACCCCAATTCATCGAGGATCGACAGGTCCACCCGCTTCAGCTGCCGGAGAAGATAGGTCAACCGTCGTTCCTGTTTTGCCTCGATCAATTCGTTCACCAGCCCTGCCGCCGTCTTGAACACCACCCGGAAATTCTGTTCGCGGCACGGATTCCAGTGGCAATGGCCAGATGAGTCTTCCCCGTCCCCGAGTTCCCGATCATCAGGATATTCCGGTGCTCCTCAAGGAACGTCAGGTCCTTGAGGGTAAGTATGTGGGCTCTCCCGTCGTCAGGCAGTGCATCGACAGTCAGATCATCAAACCGTTTCATGGTAGGGAATCCTGCAATACGAATAGCGTTCAACCGATGCCTGGCCATTCTGAGTTCGGATTCCGTTTCCAGGGCATGGATAGGAACGATTCAATCTGCTGGGTACAGGGTGCCGGGTCCCGGATCTTTTCATGTGTCAAAAAATTTGCATTGGATGATAGACCTGGATAGCGGCGATGTATTACAGGAAGGTTGAGAACCGAGCGGTACCATGAGGGCGGGATTATGCTAAGAAAACCGAGAGAGGGGTGTGGGGGCAAAGTATCGCTCACCGTGATCATCAACGGGCAGGAATGAGAGGGCTCGGGGACACCAGACACCTATAAGCAGGTAATCTGAAATCATTTTCGTTACTGAACCTGCAGAATGCCCCTCGACTCTTTCCTTATTTCCGGGAACTGCCACGAGCGGTGGTTGCGATTAATTTTTTTAAGCGATTTTTTTACCTCTATTCGGACGTAGGGCGTATCAGCACTGCTCACAGTCGTTTTCCGATGGATTCCATGGCTTCGACTACTGTGTTGGGGCGCGGTTTGATGATTGCCACAGGAATGTCAACTATTTTTTCAACGATAGAAGCGAGGACTGGTGCACAGACAATACCCGCAGCTCCCTCGCGTTGTGCAGTGACTGCTGCGATGATACATTCGTCAATAGAATTTGCCGCATATCCGCGGACTGAGCATATCACGCCTTTGACAATTACCGTCTGTCCTTCGATTTCATCGAGCAGGAACTTGGCCGCTATCACTGCAATAAACTGGGAATACTTGGGTTCAAGGTGCCCGATGATTTTTCTGACCGTGGAAAACCGGGGATCACTTTCACCGGAGAGAATTTTATACAGCGTGGGAGCAGGGATCCCGGTCTTCTCCGCTAATTCCCGAACGGTCATATTTCTCCGGGCAAGCTCGCTGTTGACCGCTTCGCAAAAACCCTGCGCGAATATTGTTTTTGAGAGCATAATAATAATTAAAGGATAATTGTTGTAATAAATTTAACCATATGGTATAAAAAATTTGTTGAAATCAGAAAATACTATAATGCCGGTCGTGTACTTCTGAGTATGGAAACAGAACCGATCCAGTGCATCACGATCCTTGCCGGTCGTGACCGGAACGGGGTTGCTGAACCATTTGGACGGATCGACATAAACCCCGGTGATACTATCTCCATTGTCGGACCCACGGGATCGGGAAAAACAGCATTCATCAATGATATCGAAGTCTTTGCCTGTGGTGATACCATCACCGGGCGAACGATTCTTGTCAATAACAGGATGCCGCCGGAATCGTTTGTCCGTGATCCGTCTAAAAAGCCCATAGCCATGATCACCCAGAATACCAAATGTTTAAGCGATCTTACCGTCCGGGAATTCCTCGCTATGCATGTGCGGGCGAGGGGGATCACAAAAGCGGATATCTGTACAAAGACCCTTGCACTTGCAAACGAGTTTACCGGAGAGAAAATGCACCTTGATATGCGCATGACCGGCCTTTCCGGGGGGCAGACCCGCTCCCTGATGGTTGCAGATGCAGTTCTGATCAGCAATGCACCAGTAATCCTGCTGGACGAGGTGGAGAATGCGGGCATCTTTAAGGACCGCGTGATCTCCTGCCTGAAGTCCCACGGGAAAGCAGTAATCTTTGTCACCCATGACCCGCTGGTCTCTCTCCTGTCAGATCGCCGCATTGTCATGAGGAATGGTTCTGTTGAGCGTGTGCTCACTCCTGATGGCAATGAACGCGAAGCCCTCACTGTAATTTCCCGGATGGATGCACTTATGGGCAGGCTCAGGGAGAAGATCCGGGCCGGCGAACTTCTCACCGGGCCGGTCGGTTCTGCATGAAACTGCTGATTGTTGCCGGGCCACCCAGTGCGGGAAAAACCGCGGTAGTCCGGCAGATCCTGCGCTCTGTGGCTGGTTTGTGGAAAATCGCCTACCTGAAAATAGATGTCGTCAGGGCGTTTGAAGATGAAGAGCTGAGGGCAGAGTTTTCCATACCAACAAAAAAGATCTATTCCGGCGACCTCTGTCCGGATCATATGGGGATCATGATCCTGGCAGACACACTTGTATGGGCGGAGCAGGAAAAGGCTGATATATTGATAATTGAAAGTGCGGGACTGTGCCTCCGCTGTACCCCCTACACCACCCAGTCACTGGGCATTGTCGTTTTATCCTCTGTCAGTGGGACCAATGCACCGCTCAAGATGGCCCCGATGATTGCGCTCGCTGATATTGCTGTAGTGACAAAAACCGATCTTGTTTCACAGGCTGAAAAGGAAGTCTTTAGGGAAAAGATCCGCACCGTTTCACCCACCATAGATATTGTTGAGACCAATGCGATCCAGGGTACAGGCATGCGGTACCTGATGCAGGCCGTGGTATCCACACCGGAAATCACCGATGCAAAGATGATCAGGCTCCGGGGAATCCCCCCGCTGGGAGTCTGCACGGTCTGTGCCGGAAAACAGGAGATCGGGTGGCAGAACCATTGCGGAGTTGTCAGGAAACTTGACAGCACAGAAGCCATCTTCCGGGGGGATTGATCACGGTTTTTACTCCCCCTAATCGTAACTGCGGAGCGTGTGGGGTTTCTTGCTGCGATGAATTTCTGGAACTGGTGAAAGAGGGAAAAAAGCAGGAGACGGACTGCCCATTTTATTGTGGGTATGAAACGCCCTGTGTGCCAGATACGGTCATGTACACGCTTACCGATATCAGGGGGAAGGCGTACGATTTTGTCGTCGCCCCTTTTCACGGCGAAATATCCGCCCGAAAAATGATCCTGCCGTTCCGGCCGGATCTTGTCGAACGGTGGAACATCGTACAAGGTGATCTGGTCTCGGGCCGGCCAATGGGCCAGGGATGTCCGGTTCCACATTTCCTCGAAGTGGTCAAGGCAAATCCGGTGACGGGTCTCTTGACCTGTCATGTAGTCGGTCCGCTGGCAGCCCGGGGCAGATCGTGCCACCAGATTGAGGCCTATCATGTGATTGGATTTGAAGGCAAGGCCGTACATATCATCAACGAACCTGCCATGGGACACCGCATGAGTTTTCTCCCCTCCTTCTGCATGCTCCAGATTGCACATACCGGGGTCGTGAACCAGGTGATCCAGTCCGGTGACGAGATGAACGTCCGCGTAGAGGATATCAGGATATTATGAAGACCCAGGGAGAGATCAATGCAAAGATCCGTAGCGGCACTGCGGTAGTCATGACCGCTGCAGAGTTCAAGCAGCACATCCGTAATGGGGATAAGATTACTCCTGATGAAGTGGATGTGGTGACGACCGGGACCTTTGGCGTGATGTCTGGCACTTATGCTGTGCTCAGCATCCCTGTTGCGGAAAAAAAGACGTTTAAAACGGCCGACCGGGTATGGCTCAACGGCGTTCCTGCTGTGCCGGGCCCGTGCCCGAACGAAAACCTTGGGCTTGTGGATCTGATCGTTTACGGGACCGCCCATGCGAACGCCAGCTATGGGGGAGGACACCTCTTCCGTGACCTTGTAGAGGGAAATCCTGTCGATGTGGTGGTAAAAGCAAAACGGAAAACGTTCAACCGCACAGTCACTCTCGGAGATATTGAATTTGCACGCCTTGCAACAACCCGGAGTGCATTCAAAAACTATACTGCGCTGGTAAACTCCCGGCACCGCCTGGTGAACTCAACAATATTTTCCGTCACGGCTATGCAGGGCCCTCTCATTGCAGCAAGTATCAGTGGGTGCGGGGAGATCAATCCACTGGAAAATGACCCCTGCATGCGGACTATCGGACCGGGAACGCACATACTGGTAAACGGCGCTGATGGATATGTGATGGGAACAGGCACCCGCAGCTCTGCTGAACGTCCCAACCTCTCGTTTTTTGCTGACTTAAAGGGGATGGAGCCCGGTATGTTGGGGGGTTTTGTGACGTCAGCCGGTCCCGAATGTCTCGTATCCTGCGCAGTGCCGATTCCGGTTCTTGACAAAGAGTCCCTTCGGGCACTTTCGGTACTCAATGAACAGATCCCGCTTCCGGTTGCTGATGTTGCGGACCGGACTCCGCTTGCCTCAACAACCTATGGCGAGGTCTGGAATGGGACCGATCCGGTAATCAGGTTTGAGCCTTTGCTCTGTAAATCCTGTGAACCATGTACTGCGGCGGCCAGGTGTCCTGCGGGCGCAATTTCTCCCGGTGGCCGGATTGATTACCATCATTGCGTACATTGTGGAACCTGCACATTCACCTGTCCAGCCCATGCGTATCATGGCCGGCTTGGGTCGCTCACGGTAAATGCCTCGCAGGTCCCGGTCACCCTGCGGCAGTCCAGCCTTACCCATGCAAAACGGCTCTGTGAACGGCTAAAGCACAGGATAGTGAACGGTGAATTTTTCTTGACCGGCCCCTCAGGGGAGTGATTTTTTATGGGAGATTACCAGATCCAGTGCGCCGCATGCGGGCAGTTGTACCCTGACACAGGCTCCAATGAATGCCCTGACCGGCATGCCGCTCTCCAGCGCACCGTATATACCGCACAGCGCCTGCAGTGTGCTGACCTGCCGGGAATGATGAGGTTTTACGACTGGCTGCCGATTCACTGCAAGCCGGCCGTAACAGCAGGACCGGTCACCTACCGGAGCGTGGCGTTTGCAAGGGAGATGGGGTTTTCAAACCTGTATATCACGTTCAACGGATTCTGGCCCGAGAAAGGGGCGTCTGTAAAAACCTGCTCATTTAAAGAACTGGAGGCTGTCCCGACCATGCAGCGGGCATCGGAAAAGAAGAGTGGAATTCTTGTCGTGGCATCAGCAGGAAATACCGGTCGGGCCTTTGCACAAATTGCTGCAGAGATGAATACGCCCGTAGTTGTGGTAATTCCCAAAAAATCATTACCCCTCATATGGACAACGATTCAGACAGATCAGGTTCTCCTTATCACGGTCGATGGGGATTATTCGGATGCGATTAGCCGGAGTATCGCGATTGCCGCACTTCCTCATCTCACTGCGGAAGGCGGGGCAAAAAATTGTGCCCGGAGGGATGGTATGGGGACAGTGATGCTGGATGCGGCAACAACAATCGGCAGGATTCCTGATTATTACGTGCAGGCGGTGGGGAGTGGGACCGGTGCGATTGCTGCATGGGAAGCTGCACAGCGACTGGTCCGGGACGGCCGATATGGCAGCCACCTGCCTCACATGATCCTATCGCAGAACCTCCCGTTTGTACCGATGGCAAACGCGTGGAAAGCAGGGAGAAGAGAGATTGATCCAATGATTGATATGGCTGATGCAACGCAGGCAATTTCGCAGGTCTATGCCGATGTCCTGACGAACCGGAATCCTCCCTATGGCATTACGGGAGGATTGTTTGATTGCCTCACCGAAACCGGCGGGGAGATCTTTACGGTGAGTAATGATGAAGCACGGCAGGCACAGCGGCTCTTTGAAGAGTGTGAGGGAATCGATCTGGATCCTGCAGCAGGGGTGACCGTTGCGTCCCTTATAACGGCCGCACGGGATGGAAATATCGATCCCTGCAGGGATGTAATGATAAATATTACCGGTGGGGGTTATAAGCGGGTGCAGGAAGCGTATGATCTGGTTCCGGTAAATGCTGCATTAGCAACCGACCGCACTACCGGTATGGACCAGATCGCCGGATTCGTCAATGACTGGGTGAAAGAACATGCATGAGGATCAATGCATCGATCTCCTTTTGGATCAGGGCATCAATCTTGCGGTCTCGCTTCCCTGTGACAAGGCAAAAGATCTCTTTGCCCTTCTGCCGTTCTCTCTTGAAACTGTAGAACTCCTGAGAGAGGAAGACGGTGTGGGCGTCTGTGCAGGTGCATATCTTGCCGGACGAAGGCCTGCAATGGTCATCCAGAGCTCAGGCCTTGGCAACATGCTCAATGCACTTCTCTCGCTCTCACGAACCTATGAACTGCCGCTGCCGGTGATCGCAAGCTGGCGGGGAGTCTACAAAGAGACCATCCCTGCGCAGGTTCCGTTCAATGCAGCTCTTCCCGGGATTCTCAAAGCCGCCGACATCCCGTTTGTCATCGTTGATAATCCGTCCGGGTTCGACCGGATCAGAGAAATGATAGAGACGGCATACCGCTCTCACACGCCGGCCGTAGCATTGATCTCACCCCATTGCTGGGAGGGGACTCCGGTAAGCGAACGGGAGGAAGAGATTACAGACCGGTCACGGAAGATCGACTTTGTCCATGAACGGACCATCCCCTCCCCGACAATGACCCGGCTGGACGCAATCCGCTCGATTGTCCCGCATCTACATGACGCTGCTGTAGTCTCAAATATCGGCTTTCCGAGTAAGGAACTGTTCTGGACAGAGGATCGTAAGGAAAATTTCTACATGCTCGGTAGTTACACGCAGGCATCCCCAGTTGGTTTTGGGATAGCGCTCTCCTCGCGCCGCAGAACGATTATCATAGATGGGGATGGAAGCCTGCTCGGCACTGCCATCCTCCCGGTAATCGCTGCAAAAAAGCCACGCAACCTCACCATTGCCTGTCTTGATAACGGCGTATTCGGCAGCACCGGAAACCAGATGACCCCGGCGTATCGGAAGGTTGATCTTGAACTCTATGTCCGTGCGTGCGGTTTTGAGCAGACGGCAAAGGTTACGTCTGCAGAAGAGATTGGCGGGGCAATTGCATCCCTTGAACAAGGGCCCTCATTCATTCATGTGGTAATCAGGCCGGGCAACTCAGATGCTCCCAACATCCCTCTCACCCCTCACGAGATCCGGGATCGATTCATGAAGACGATCCGAAACGACGCGATACAAGACTGACGCATTCATGAGAGTTAAGCTGAGACCAGGGGCCGGCCCATGAAAATGTATGAGCTGGCTAACCCCATCCATGAGATTATGGATTGTATCGAAAGTCAAATTGCGTCGGTGCACCCCGCTGCAAGCAGCGGGGCATGATTCGCACCGCCGCCTTGTTGCACTGTTGACTGCATAATTCTTGGTTTTATGTAATCCAAGATCGCCTTACCTTCTCCCCGCTGCAAGCTGCGGGGTATACGAATAAAATCAAGCAAGACAGCCGATGAAGTAACAGGCCCAGAGACCGTAGAATGACCGGGATTGGGGCATCAGAGACCAGTTAAATTCACAGACCGTCTCCCCGGGGTTTGGAGCCCGGATTATTCGTGCACGCGTGTGTACCCGACAATACCCTGGAGTGGGATGCGGATCGGGGCATTGAATGCGGATCAGGGTGTTGAGATTAGCAAGCTGATTGAGGATCCGGGCTATCTGGTTTTGTTGAGTGCCGGTTGTACCGGTACGCCCCCTCCGGAACCAGCATCTCAAACCGTGCGCCTTCGCCCGGCTCCCCTGTCTCGGTGATGGTGATCCCGGTGATCGAGAGGATCTCCCGGATCAGGAACAACCCGAGCCCGGTATTCTTCCCGACACCGCGTTCAAAGATCCGGGTCTTTTCACTGGTAACGACCCCTACCCCGTTATCCTCCCAGACAATTACCATCCCGTCATCCCGCGGCTCCTGTGAGATCGTGATGCAGGTGACCCGCTCCCCGTGTTTCACCGAGTTGTCGAGCAGGTTGAAGAAGACCTTCGGAAGCATCGGGTCGGCATAGACGAAAACACCGCTGAGGTCGGTATCCAGCCTGATTCCCCGGGGAACGTCAGCGCGGGGAATGATCTCTTCGATCTCCTGCCACTGTGGCTCGTGGCTCCCGAGGTCCTGGTAGACCCGGGTGAACTCGATCTGTGACCGGATCGTCTTTGTGGCAGATTCTATCTCCCGCAAATATTCGTCCATCGCTGGATCCACGGCATCGACCCGTGCGAGCGCCACGTATCCCAGGATCACCATGACCTGGTTCAGGATATCGTGCCGGGAGACGCTCCCGAGCAGGGAGAGCTTCCGGTTCGCGAGCCGCAGGGAATCCTCTGCCCGTTTGCGTTCGGCGATTTCCTGCCGGAGCTGCTCATTGCTTTCTGTCAGCTCGGCGGTGCGCACTACCACCAGTTCCTGAAGATGATTACGGTGTTTTTCCAGTTCCACTTCTGCCTGTTTTAATTCGGTGATGTCAACATTGACCTCCGCCACCAGCCATTCGCCATTCTCGTCCTGGAACGGGATAGTCGTTACCTGTATGGGCCGGTTACCCTCCCTGACCAGTATCTCTTCTGTGACAAACGGGGCCTTACCTGCCAGAGCTTTCGGGATCCCGCATCCGGGACATTCTTCCGTCCTGCCCATGAAATACTCATAGCACTTCCTCCCCTCCGGGTCACCGTAAACCTTCTGCCATTCCGGATCTACATATCGCAGATTGAAATCCGAATCGATGATATCAAGGCCGGTCTTTGTCGCCCCAAGGATGAATTCGATCTGCTTCTGAATCTGCGCTACTTTCATTTCCGCCCGTTTGCGTTCAGTGATATCCTTGAAATCCTCCACAATACCGATCAGTTCGCCGTCCGGGTGCCGGAACGGAGTTGCCGTGATGAGGCAGGGGACTTTGCTGCCATTCACCCTTTCCTTTTCTATCTCACCCGTTACGCGCTCTTCACCGGCAAGAATCCTGGTCTGGGGACAACCGGGAGTATGACAGAGGGGGCCGGAAAATACCTCGTAGCATTTCCTGCCCGCTGCCTCGTCCCTGCGCATGCCCGCCAGTTTCAGGAATGTCTCGTTCATCCGGAGCACGTTGAAATCCTTGTCGATTATCCGCATACCATCGGCGGCAGTCTGGAATATCTGGTCCAGTTCTGCATGAGTCTTCCTGGTCTCCTCTTCCGCATGCTTCTGCCTGTTGAATAAGATCTGGGCAGAAGTCCCGAATATGATGATAACGACAAGGGCCAGTGTACGCATCCAGAGCTCGTGAGAGTCCGGTAAGACCAACTGCTCGACAAAAGTGCCCTCGCTGAATACAAAGAAATGGAGGACGGATTCAAGAACCCACCAGATTAATGCGATTCCTAACCCGATCAGGACGATTTTGTTATCACGTAATATCATGGCAGTACCATTCGCTGAGATCATCTTGCCCACCCTGCCCTAACACCGGGACAGTGTGCCCCTTGCCGGACGGGTTTTCCAATAGTACGGGAATCATACGGGCATGTGGGGGGATTGGACAATCTGGGAACAAACGGGGATGAAAGCCGGATGACCTTCATGCACATTCGGGGATGCGCCGGACTTTTTCATGCCAAAATCACCGGGCCCCGCCAAACCGATACGCCCCTTTCGGCACGGTAATTTCGAACCGTGCGCCTTTGCCGGGTTCTCCGGTTTCGGTGATGGTGATCCCGGTGATCAAGAGGATCTCCTGGATCAGGAATAACCCGAGCCCGGTATTCTTCCCGACATCGCATTCAAAGATCCGGTTCTTCTCACTGGTGACGACCCCTGCTCCATCATCTTCCCAGACAATTACCATCCCGTTCTCCCGCTGGTCCTGTGAGACCGTGATGCGGGTGACCCGCTCCCCGTGCTTTACCGTGTTGTCGAGCAGGTTGAAAAAGACCTTCGGAAGCATCGGGTCTGCGTACACGAGAATACCGCTGAGATCTGCATCCAGCGTGATTCCCCCCGGAACGTCAGCACGGGGGATAATCTCGTCGATCTCCTGCCACTGCGGCTCGTGGCTCCCGATGTCCTGGTAGACGCGGGTGAACTCGATCTGCGACCGGATCGTCTTTGTCGCAGACTCTATCTCCCGCAATGACTCTTCCATCGCGGGATCCCCTGCCTCTTCCCGCGCAAGCGCCACGTATCCCAGGATCACCATGACCTGGTTCAGGATATCGTGCCGGGTAATACCGGACAGGAGATTCAGGTTCTTGCTGGCGAGGGCGAGGTAGTCTTCCATCTGTTTGCGCTCGGTGATGTTAATCATTGCATGGACGACACCGGCAACCGAACCTTTCTCATCCATCACGGGATTGCACCTCACGAGGAATACCCTCCCGTCAGGGAGCGTGACCTCCCTATCAGCAATATCCCGAACCTTCGCGGACATACATGCAGGGCAGTCCGGACAGCGTTCTTTCCTGTTCTGGATCACCTCGTAACAGTGTTCTCCCCTGACTTCACCGGGAGAAATCCCGAATTCTTTTGCCATCTCTTCATTTGCCCAGAGAATTGTTAACGACGGATCAAGGTATTCGACCACCACGCCACGCAGGCCCTTGAGCACCGCAGCCATCTCTCGCTGCTTTTTCTGCAGTTCCTCTTCTGCATGTTTTAATTCAGTGATGTCAACGAGGACTCCTCTTACTCCCACCGGAGTATTCTGATGAAGAATTGCATTAGCATAGATGATAACAGGGAATGTACTGCCATCTTTTCTCATTGCCGTATACTCAATACCACCCAGCAGCTCTCCGTTTAAGGCTCTCTGCATATTCTTCCTTGCCCGATCACGGTCCCCGGGAGCGATTACATCAAAGCCATTCAGCCCTCTATCGAGATCCTCTTGTGTATACCCAAAGGATTTCAATGCAATGTGATTGGCGGATATAATTATCCCCCGTTCATCAAGTTCAAAAACCGTCTGCGGCAATAACTCAACCAAATCCCGGTATTTTCTCTCACTTTCACGCAGCTCGTGTTCTTTTTTACTGAGCTCATCATAGTTCTGCCGCAGTTCCTCCTCGGTTGCCGTGATCTCCTCACAGGCGGCTTCAAGATCCTCATGCTTCTTGATAAGCATCTCTTCTGCACGCTTCTGCTTGGTGATATCATGGGAAATACATCGGCAGTAAACCGACTCTCCATTAACAAATTTAGAAGTGCAACTTCTCTCAACTATGATCTCCCGGCCATCCTTGGAGACAAGGGTGGTTTCAATCACGCCTACATCTTCTCCAGACATCACCCTCCGAAATACCTCCCTGGAGTGTTCCACCTTATCAGGGTGTATTATGTCAAAGGCTGAAAGACCGGCAATTTCTTTCTCACTGTACCCAAGTGTTTCCCGCCAGGCAGGGTTAACATATAAAATTCTTCCATCAGGAGCTACCATCTGAATAAGATCCTTGGCATTTTCAAATAGATCCCGATATCTCTCCTCGCTCTCCTGCAGTATCTCCTCCGCCCGTTTGCGTTCAGTGATATCCTTGAAATCCTCCACAATCCCGATCAGTTCGCCGTCCGGGTGCCGGAACGGGGTTGCCGTCACAATGCAGGGGACTCTGCTGCCGTCCCTCCGTTCCTTTTCAATCTCATCGGATACCTGCGCTTCACCACTGAGGATCCTGGTAAGAGGACAACCAGGAGTATGACACCGGGGGCCGGGAAACACCTCATAACACTTCCTGCCACTTGCATCCTCCCTGCGTATGCCGGCCAGTTTCAGGAACGTCCCGTTCATCCGGAGCACGTTGAAATCCCTGTCAACCACCCGCATACCATCAGCGGCAGTCTGGAATATCTGATCGAGTTCCTCAGCGAACTGCCGCAACTGCTCCTCTGCCTGTTTGCGCTCGGTGATATCACGGGCGATGCTCATCACGAGTGGCTTCTTGCCAAGATGGAAAAGAACCGCACTGACTTCCGCGGGAATCTGCCGGCCATCCCGCGCGATGTGGACGGTTTCAAAGATGATGTGACCTTTTTTAGTAAGTTCGTGAATTTTTTCCCCCACATTACGGGCATGATCCGGGACGTTGACATCACCCACGTTCATCTGCAGCATCTCGTCACGGGTATAGCCAAAACGCCTGCAGATGACATCGTTCACCTCAACGAAATGTCCTTCAAGGTCATGTATCGCGATCGCATCACCGGCATTTTTGAATATGGTGCGGTATTTCTCCTCGCTTTCACACAGCGCCTGCTCTTTTTGACTGAGCTCATCATAGTTCTGCCACAGCTCCTCCTCGGTTGCGGCCAGTTGTTCATATGCAGCATGGAGTTCCGTGTTCTTGCGGAGCAGTTCCTCTTCTGCCCGCTTGCGTTCGGTGATGTCCTGGTTCGCACCGTGGGTTTTAACCGTTCTGCCATCAGCATCTTTCGTGATTCCAAACTGCACAGTGATATGCCGGATCTCGCCATCCCTACAGATAATCCGGTGCTCGATATGCGTCGTATAGTTCGGGTCAGTGGCAGTTATCGCGTTTTGCACTTCATCGGCGACTACACTTACTTCATCCGGGTGAACGAATTCCCGCGCGTATACTTCCGCCGGCATCTGGTACCCGCCTTCCCGCTCTGCAGTGGTGCCGTACAGGGCGTAGAACCGGTCGTTGAAGGTAAAGATGCCTGAGGCAACATCAAATTCCCAGTTCACCAGATTTGCGAGGTCCATCGCTTCAGCGAGTTGGATCTGGCTCTTCGTGAGCGCTTCTTCCGCCCGCTTGCGTTCGGTGATGTCCATCAGTGATGCAACGCTTCTCTTTGTGCCAGGAATCATGTCAATGGAAAGGAAGATGGTGCGGATCTCGCCGGATTTTGTGACGACCCGAAATTCGTAATGCTTCAGGGCGGCTTCCTTTCTCTCTCTTCTCAGGCGGTGCTGGGCAAGCATCCGTTCCAGATCGTCTTTTACCACGAATTCCGTCCACCTCATCTTCCCTTCGATCTCTTCCTTCGGATACCCTGAAAGGCGTTCGAATTCCCGGTTGGCAAGGCATATGACAGTATTTTCTTCAATGAGAACCGTGGCGGTTCCGGTATTGTCAAAGAGAGTCCTGTATTGTTCTTCCGAATTCCGCAACTCACTCTCCATCCACCTGAGTTCTGTGATATCACGTATGGATTCAATGGCGCCGGCAGCATGGCCTTTTCTGTCATAGAGCGGTGCTGCCGTGAAGCTGACATACGCACCTTCCCCCTCCTTCAGCACCGGGATAAAATTTTCTGATATCAGTGTGTCATCCCGTTTCACAATCCTAGGATACTTTTTTTCGGTTTCTTTATCCTCTTTTAATACAAGATCGATAAGGACCGGGCTCCTCTCGCCATAGAACGGGATTGCATATTCATAGTTCCCTTTTCCCAGGATATCCTGCCTTTTTATCCCGGTCAGCTCCTCCATCGACCGGTTCCATATGATAACCGTTCCCTGGCAGTCGATCGCAAATATCGCATCCGGCAGGAAATTTACCATATCCTCCATCCGCTGCTGTGATTCCTCGAGCTGGCATTCCGTCCGTGTTTTTACTACAGCCACAGTGACTTTATGCTCGAGTTCGGCGAACTGGGAAGTCGGATCCCCCCCTTTCTGGACATAGAAATCGGCGTCGTTGTTTAATGCATCAATAACGACTTCTTCTCTCCCCCGCCCGGTAAAAAGAATGAACGGGAGGTATTCATAGTGAGCGCGGACATACTTGAGAAACGCGATCCCATCCATCTCCGGCATCTGGTAATCCGAGATGATGCCGTCATAGCTCCGGGACTGCAGCTTCGTAATCGCTTCCGCTGCCGAGACTGCCGTATCTACCGTGAAATTCCTTGATCGTTCAAGATACCGTTTCCCGAGTTCGAGGAGGGCTGGTTCGTCGTCAACATAGAGGATTAAGGTCATCGCACCTCACATTCTTCAAGCTTAATAATTCCCCTAACACATGCCCGATGTTTGCGGCAGCTCATTTTCTTCATGGTATCATGAATACTGTTACGAGATTTGCCTGCAAGCCCGGCACCGATGCCGGTCATGCGGCCACCGCGCTGCATGATGACAATCCTGCCCACCGCTATCTGTTCAGCGATGATCTCCGGATCGATCCCCTCAGCACAGGAGACCGTCTTCATCTGGTGCGTTATTTTGCCATTTTCAGCATACCTGATACGTGTATCCATGTAAATCCCGTATGTTGATTTTCCTGATCCGGTTCACAGCTCATTTTACCTCACGGCAAGTTGGTGCAAAAAAATTAAGGTATCGGTTTTGGGGGCTTCATGAGGAAGAATGCAATGATGATACCGATAACCGAAAGGGCCAGCACATAGGGAAACACTCCGATATAGGATCCCGTCGACGTCTTGATAAAACCCGCCAGCTGCGGTCCGGCAATCGCTCCTGCACCGTATGCAAGGAAGACCACTCCATAACACCGTGGATAATCACAGGTCCCGAAATAACTCCCCGTTGTCGCTGGTGCGATGGCAAGCCAGCCACCAAGACAGCCCCAGAGAATGCTGAAGGCAAGGATGTAAACCGGTACAACCGGGATTTGCCACATGAGAAGTGATGCCAAAGCGATCAGGACAAACGAGATCATGGCAGCATTCCGAGGGGTGATCTTATCCGCAAGTGCACCAAAAACAGGACGTCCCCCTCCGTTGAAGACCGCAAAGAACCCTACGAGGAATGTGGCAAGCCCTGCCGCAATTCCCACATCGGTGCCCACCGGTTTTGCTATTGATATGGCCATAAGGCCGGCAAGACAGCCGATGAAGTAACAGGCCCAGAGCCCGTAGAAGGCCGAAGTCCTGACCATGGCTGAGCGGTCACACTCGCAGATCTCCTCACCGGGCTTAGGAACCGGGGCAGTCCAGCCTGCAGGCTTCCATCCGGCTGCCGGAAAGCGGAGGGGAAGGGCCAGAAGCACAATCAGAATGACGAATGCGACCCCGAAGATTCGGAACGTGTTTATCACTCCGGTACCGGCAATAAGGAATCCGGCAATATTTGCAGTCACAAATGCCGAAAAACCGAATCCGAGAACCGTAAGGCCGACCGCAAGGCCCCTCCGGTCAGGGAACCAGCGTGCCGAAACAGCAACCGGTACACCATACGCGATACCCACACCGATACCTCCGATCACTCCGTATACCACGTACAGCATCGGGACTGAAGTTGCAAATGACGCAAGCAGCCAGCCAAGTCCCGTCAGTAATCCTCCGACAATTGTCATGTTCCGGGGTCCATACTTTTCGATATAATTCCCGGTAAACGGCATGGCAATGGCAAAGAATGCAAGAAATACCGAGAACGGCATCAGGATATCATTCGCAGTGACCGTCTGACCCAACACGCCGGTATAATAATCGGTGAGCGGTTTGACAAAGACACTCCACGAATAGATGGAACCCAAACACAGGTTGATAATCAAACCTAATGCAACAAGGGCCCATCTCCCCTTTTCCAAAGGCATCCCGAATAGGGATGCATCTTCACCAACCGGTTTACCCTGCATGATCCTTCACCCGAGATTGAAAAATTTGAATGGTTTATTCCTCCAGCGTTGAGATATCGCCGGGATCCATCCCAAGCTCCTTGGCCTTGAGCACCCGCCTCATGATCTTGCCGCTGCGGGTCTTTGGCAACTTATCGACAAACTCGATCTCCTGCGGCATAGCGATGGGTCCCAGGGTCATCCGCACGTGATACATCAGGTCCTGCTTAAGCTTGTCGCCCGGTTGGAACCCGATCCGAAGGATCACGAATGCCTTGATCGAGTTGCCCTTCACCGGGTCCGGCTTGCCGATCACCGCAGCTTCAGCAACCGCCGGGTGGGACACCAGCCCGCTCTCCACTTCAGCGGTCCCGATGTTGTGACCTGCGACGATGATGATATCATCCGACCGCCCGAGGATCATGATGTATCCATCCTTTCCCCTGACCGCAAGGTCGCCCGCGGTGTAAAAACCTGGGATTGTCTCCCAGTACTTCCTGTACCGCTCATCGTCCCTGTGCACGGTCCGTAGCATGGAAGGCCATGGTGATTTGATGACAAGGAATCCCATGGTATTCGGCACGACAGGATTTCCGGATTTATCTACGACGTCAGCTTCAACGC
>DUGL01000043.1 GCA_013331415.1 Methanoregulaceae archaeon
GAACGGATACCAGTCACGCCAGTCCGGCCCCGTATGATGTTATGAGCTGTC
Organism: Methanoregulaceae archaeon; assembly: GCA_013331415.1. Classification (GTDB taxonomy): domain Archaea; phylum Halobacteriota; class Methanomicrobia; order Methanomicrobiales; family Methanospirillaceae; genus UBA9949; species UBA9949 sp10516u. Next base: position 52 of record DUGL01000043.1, read on the forward strand.
CTTCTTTGCAGAGAGCATCTTCTCAAGAATTTCTGCAGCAATGGTCCTGACGTACCCGTTTTTATCACGACAAGCCTTTTTGAGGGGTCCGGTCGCCCTTTCATCTCCGAGATTGCCCAGTGCATTGACACAGGCAAATCTGATGTCATGGTCAGGGTCTTCGAGTAATGGTACCAGGTGTTCGTATGCGCGGGGATCGCCGATGCTCCCGAGCGCGTCAGCGGCTGCCATACGGACCATTTTATCATGGTCCCAGAGGTTGATGATCAGGTAGTCCACTGCCTGGGGACCCAGCCTCCGGAGTTCAGAGACGGCTTTCCACCGCTCCTGTTCATTCCCGCCTGTCGGCTCCTCCAACATACCGTTCATTGCTACCCTCCTCACGTACATTACAGGAAAAAAAGATTATCAGATATCTGGTGTGATGCTATGTAAGAAAAATTAATTTTATAATATATTTTATATAGCATAAAACTTTCCCGTGACCGCGGGAATGCACATCATCATTCCGGTCCTGAAAACACCTGGTGCTCTTCCCAGGGCATGGAAGATGACCCTGGAGGTTTCAGGAGTATTTCACTCCCCGGTGGGGACAATCCTTGAAAGTGAAAAAAGAGGGGTAGCATACCGGAGGCATTCCCCGGGTAACTGTTCATCAGGCAGGGGATGCTTCAAACCAGTCGGGGAGGACGAATTCGCCCTGCGCAAGGTTGTCAGGCCAGACAATGACCGGCCGTACCGCGTTTGCTCCATCATCCCAGCGGAGCTGTACCATGTAGAGCGCGAAACGTGCCTCGCGGTACTCATCGGTAAACCGGACAACGCCACCCTCCATCGCTTCGACCATCTCCGGCATCTCAAGCGCGGCAAGGGCAGCGGTCACCGCATTCTTCTCGCGGGTCCCGGCATTTTCGACCGCCTGCACCGCGATATAGACCCCTTCGTAGGTTGATGCACCCATCATACCCGGGAAGCCACCCCACCGTTTCTCAAACTGCTCCCTGAAACGGGCGGTATCGTCAGCGACCGGCCCGACAGGTATGGTGTAGGGGTTGAATCGTGTCTCGATGACAGAGAAATCCCCGTACCTCCCTACTCCTGCGTAGTAATCCGGGTCGTCGTTACACTCGACGGCAAGGAAGATCGCATTGACCCCGACATCACGCCGCGCCTGGGTGATCAGGGGTATCTGTTCGTTCAAGAAGGTGGCCGGATACACCACATCGGGCTTTGCCGCTTTCACCCGGGTCAGAACGGTCCGGAAATCGGTCTCGCCCATTTTAAAGGTCTCCTGCGCCACTACCACAACCGGGAGGTTCTCCTTCTCGATGGTCTCTAAAACCGCGGTCTGCACTCCTTTCCCATAGGGGCTGTCCTGGTAGATGAGGGCCAGCCTGAGCGGACGGTCAGCAGGGAACCCAAACCGTTCCTGTACTGCCGGCCGGATAACCTCGCTGGTAAAGAGGGTTGTCTGCCGGCCGTAATCATCCGTTGTCGGGCAGTAGTGGAAGATGGTGCTGGTATCGACGTCATCACGGCGTGTGATGATCGGGCTCGATGCCCCCGTCACGATATACGGTATGCCGTATTGGGCTACGATAGACTGGTGGGCAGAGACGACTGCGCTTGAGAAGCCGCCGGTCAGAATATCAACCTTGTCCTCGGTGATCAGCCGGGTGACGGCTTTCTGTCCGCCTTCCCGCGTGGATTCATCATCGCCAAGAACTGCCCTGACGGGAACCTTATGGCCGACATCCTGGATATATACTCCGCCATCTGCATTGATCTCCTCAACAGCAAGGACTGCCGACTGCCAGATATCCTTTCCCGTAGTACTTGCCGGCCCGGTCATGGAGGCGACTACACCAATTTTGAGTTCTTCCTGTGCCTGCGGCTGCTCTGTACACCCTGCAATGAGGATCAGGCCGACCAGCAGCACTGCACCTGCGAATAGCTTTCTGTTCATGCGTATGTACCTTGCTATGCTAAGGCATAGCAAGATGCATAATCTTTTCCCCAATCAGAACCGTGGAAAACGAAGAGCCTGAGGCAGGTATCAGCGTACGGTTATATGGACGACCTTTTTTCCGGGGAAGAGATCTTCAGGGGCGAGAGAGGGGTTGATCACCACGATCTCGGGCGTTGCAAAGAGCCTGAGTTCGACCCCGAAGTTCGAAGTCCCGACCCCCCGGGTGATATAGGTGAGGATCCCGCTCCGCTCCACAAGCCCGCTCAGCTCGAAGCCGGGAACCGGAGTATTCTGGGGAAGGAACTGCCCGCCATGGGTATGGCCCGCGAGGATGAGGTCGGCGTCCCAGTCTGCCCTGCATTCAGGTTCATGGATCATATAGAGGGTGAAGGCATCGGTTTGTGGAACGACAGGCGGGTCAGCCATTCCTGCCCATCCATCGTCGATGCCGACAAGAAGGAGTGGCTGGCCGCCTGCATCGAGCAGGATGTACTCGTTCTTCAGGATGGTGACCCCATTCCTGCCCAGTTCATGAGTCAAACGCTCGGCATATGCGGTATCTGCAGATCCATCCCTGAGCACCTGTACATCATAGGTATCCGTCCCAAATGATGCAGCTCTGACCGCCCGGTTCTTCTCTATCCATGATGTTCCCGTGATGCCTGACTTGTAGTCATGATTCCCGAGCACCGCAAAGACCGGGGCATCTATCCCGCTCCATACCTCGTGGAGATCCATGTTCTCCCCGTCGGCATGCACAAAATCTCCGCCTATCAGGACAACAGAGGGACTGAGGGAATTGATCTCATCAATGATGGTGCGCATAATGGCAATGTTACTGTCTTTCAGGTGCGGATCGGCAATAAAAACGATATCCTGCGGTGCACCGTTGATATGAAGCACGGTAATTTCTGATCGCTGTGCTTCGACGTACGCAAAACCAATTGATGCATTGAGGAGACCGATAAAGACGATGATTGTCAGGTACCGGTTCGCGCCTGTCTTCAACAGTTTCGGGAACCTGGGGTCACTACCCATAGATATTCTCTGTATTGGGGGTGATGAATAAAAAGGATACAGGTTGCGGCAGGTGCATGGAAAAGACGCCGGGGAAGAGATTTGAACTCTTGAGGTGCAGGGCACCAGTGGCTTTCAAGGCCACCGCCTTACCGGTCTAGACTACCCCGGCCCGGATAGTATACATACGTGTCCAAAGCATAAAAAAAATATCACCAGTATCTCCGGATGATAAGGAAGGCTGCAGCGGCGATGACAGCGATAA
>DUGL01000020.1 GCA_013331415.1 Methanoregulaceae archaeon
GCGGGCGGGGAAACCATGGGTACACTACTCTGACGGGCTCCTCCTGCCCGTTCACGGAAACAGACGGGGGGACAGGATACCGCGGTAATCTGACAGGCAACAGAGACGAGTCTTGAGGAAAAAGAGGGATTGGAGAGATTATTTTTTCTGGAACTGCGGCATCAGGGCACGAACTTCTTTTCCGATCTCCTCGACAAGGTGCTCCTCGTCCTCCTTTGTCAGGGCGGTGAACACCGGGCGGTTGACCATGTTCTCGAGCATCCACTCCCGGGCAAACTCACCGGACTGGATCTCGCGCAGGATCTCCTGCATCGCAAGGTAGACCTCGGGGCCGATAACCCGGGGTCCACGGGTGAGATCCCCGTACTGTGCCGTGTTGGAGATCGAGTTCCGCATCTTCGTAAACCCCCCCTCGTAGATGAGATCAACGATCAGCTTGGTCTCATGCAGCACCTCGAGGTAGGCCATCTCCGGAGCATACCCTGCCTCGACGAGGGTCTCAAACCCTGCCTTTATGAGCGAGGTTATCCCGCCACAGAGCACCGCCTGTTCACCGAAGAGATCGGTCTCGGTCTCCTCACGGAAGGTGGTCTCGATGACCACTGCCCGGGTCGCACCGATTCCCTTGGCATACCCGAGTGCAAGGGCCTGTGCATTCCCGGTAGCGTTCTGGTGGATGGCTATCAGGGCCGGGACACCTTTCCCTTCCTCATACGTCCTGCGGACGAGTGCCCCGGGACCCTTGGGGGCAACCATGATAACGTCCACATCAGGAGGCGGGACGATCTGGCCGAAGTGGATATTGAACCCATGGGAGAACATCAGGCATTTCCCGGCGATCAGGTGGGGCCTGATCTCGTCCCGGTACACCCCTCCCTGGCTCTCATCGGGCAGGAGGATCTGGACGATATCGGCCATTTTGACCGCTTCTGAGACCGGGTAGACCTTGAACCCGTCAGCAGTTGCCAGGGACCAGCTCTTCCCCGGGCGAAGACCGATGATTACCGTGAGCCCGCTGTCCTTGAGATTCCGTGCCTGCCCACGACCCTGCGATCCGTACCCGATCACCGCTATCCGCTTTCCTTCGAAAACAGAGAGATCGGCATCTGATTCATAGTATTTTTTTATCATGTGATATCGTACAGCTATCGCTAACAGAGCACTTAAATATTATATAAAAATAATGACATCACACACCCGAGCAGAACTAAAACTGAGGGGAGCGATGCATTATTCCTGAACTGATGAGTCAAAAGACCGGACGTGAGTTGCCAGACATACAGTCAACGATCCCCGCGGTCCGGATCAACCTCACCCGCGTCGGTGTAAAAAATGTCAAGAAACTGGTGGAGGTGTCCCGGCAGGAAAAGAGACCGGTCGTGTTCATTTCCATCTTTGATGTCTTTGTCGATCTCCCGGGCAGCCTCAAGGGGGCAAACCTCTCCCGGAATTTTGAGGTGATTGACGAGGTCCTCCAGCAGGCAATCGATGGGGAGGTGAAGGAGATTGAGGATCTCTGCAGCGTGGTGGCGCGCAAGTTGCTCGACCGTCACGAGTATGCGGACAGGACCGAGGTCCGCATGATGAGCCAGTATATGGTGAAGCGCGAGACCCCGGTCTCCCACACGAGCTGCCACGAGGTTGTGCAGGTGCATGCACGCGCCGTTGCCCGACGCACCTTCCGTGAACCCATCGTGCGGAAGAGTATCGGCGCCGAGGTCACCGGGATGACCGCATGCCCCTGTGCACAGGACATCATGAAAGAACGGGCACTCTACGTGATGAGAAACCTTGAGATCGAGAAAGAGAAGGTCGATGCGTTCCTCGCAGAGGTCCCGATGGCGACCCACAACCAGCGCGGCCGCGCCTTCCTCTGTATCGAGATCGATGATGACCAGCATGTGAAACTCGAAAAGATCATCCAAATCCTCAAGGAGTCGATGAGTGCGAGTATCTTTGAGCTGCTGAAACGGGGTGACGAGTCCTACGTGGTCTTAAATGCCCATAAGAACCCCCGCTTCGTGGAAGACTGCGTGCGGGAGGTTGCAAAAAAAGTTCTTGCCGAATTCAAGAATCTCCCGGGCGATTCTCTCATAACCATCAAGCAGACAAACGAGGAGAGCATCCACCAGCACGATGCCTATGCCGAGCGGCAGGCCACCATGGCAGAGCTCTACGTGGAACTGAATGGAGAGCATTCCTGATCTCCTGGTGATGACCAGGTGCGGGGAGCACGGGCAGCATCCCGGGCTGTTCCCGTTCCTGGAGATTCCCTCAGGACGTACCCAGAAAATTTCTTTTCTCTGATCAAGAGTTTCCCTTTGGGAAACTGAATTGCCATATATACATTATGATTTCGGCATTTCGAGACCGTATCAGACCGTAACGATACACAGGTGATATATACAGGGGAGTATACAGTAAAGATGAACGTACTCTGTACGGTCATTCATCTGTCAAAGATGAGTTGTGTGGAAACAACCCCTGTAACGCAATGAGAACAACGAGAATACCATGAGGCGATACTATTGTCGAAAATTGTAGAGATATCCCCGACCACGAGACATGAGGGACACTCAAAGCTCGTCCTCAAAGTGGACGATGCCGGTATCATTGAGCGTGGTGACTGGCTCTCTATCACCCCTGTACGGGGAGTTGAGAAGCTCGCCATCAACAAGACAATGGACCAGGTGCCAAAGATCGCATCACGCGTCTGCGGTATCTGTCCGATTGCCCACACGCTTGCCGGGATCGAGTCGATGGAAGGCTCCATCCGGTGCGAGATCCCCAGGGATGCCAAGCTCCTCCGTATCGTGCTGCAGTGTGCCAACCGGCTCCACAGCCATGCACTGCACAACATCCTGATCCTGCCGGATTTCTATATCCCGGGCACGGAAACGAAGATCAACCCATTCACTCCCGAAGAACCTGTCCGGAGCGTCGCAAAGCGCATCCAGCGGCTCCGCGAGATCGGGCAGACGATTGGCGAGATTGCCGGAGGTGAAGCGGTCCATCCGAGCAATCCCCGTGTCGGTGGTATGTACAAGGCCTGCACACCGCGTGCGGTAACCAAGATGTACGACCTTGCAAAGGAAGGTCTCGGCCTTGCCCATGAACAGATGGAGTTCATGATTGCCGTGCTCAGGAACATGCAGAAGCGTGACTGGACCGACGTCGGTGGAAAACAGATCCCGCTGCCAAAGACCCTCGGATACCACAACCAGGGCTACATGGCAGCCGACCCGATGTATGGCAGCTCAAACCTTGATGAGAACCCCGGCTGGGATCCCAGGCGCTGGACCGATGTAAGGCCATGGGACTGGTACATGGGCGAAGGCGAAGTGAGCCTGGCTGACCCGAGCTACCCGATTGGTGGAACATCCCCGGTCGGCACGAAAGTCAACCCGCAGATGGAAGCCTGCACCGGTGTGCCCCTGTACGACGGTGCACCGGTCGAGGTTGGACCACGGGCCCGGCTCGTCAAGTTCAAGATCTACGACGAGAAGGGAACCTGGGGCCAGCATATCGCACGTCAGCTCGAGTACACCGATTGTCTCTATACCATCATCAATGCCCTCGATGAGTACAACCCTTCCGGAAAGGTCCTTGCTGACCCCATCCCCCAGGGTGACGGTTCAGTGGGCTGGGCTGCAAACGAGGCTCCCCGCGGCTGTGACGTCCACCTCGCAAAGGTCANNGGACGGGCGTGTGCTCTACTACGAGATGCTCGTGCCGACCACCTGGAACTTCCCGACCTGCAGCCGTGCACTCACCGGTGCCCCCTGGCAGGTCGCCGAGATGGTGGTCCGCGCCTATGACCCGTGCGTATCATGTGCCACCCACATGATCGTCATTGATGAAGACAAGAGGATAGTTGCCCAGAAACTCATCCAGTGAGTGTCCCCCCATGCTGTTTCCGGAAATTGTGGTTGCAGGGTGTGGAAATCCCCTCTTCGCTGACGATGGGTTCGGACCCGCTGTCATCGAAGAAATGGTACGTCTCAGACTCCCTGAACATATCAAGGTCGTGGACGCCGGCCTCGGCGGCCCGCACTTCATATTTACGCTCATCGATCCCGAGAACACAAAACGGCTCATCATCATCGATATTGCCGATTTCGGGGCGGAGCCAGGCGAGATAAGGGACTTCAGGGTTGAGGATCTCCCTGCAGGGAGCTACCGGGATATCCATTCATGGGATCTCACCGAGCCGCTCCAGCGCCTGAAGGACAGCGTTGATATCACGGTCATCGGATGCCAGCCGGAACGGGTTACCGCCCCCGATTTTGAACTGGGGCTCACTGAGAAAGTACAGGACGCAATCCCGGGAACGGTCCGTCATGTACTGGAATTACTAGGGGTGGACTATGGGATGGCTATCAAGAATCTTCGGAACGAAGGACGACAGCAGGAAACCGGCAGAGGAACATGCCCCGGTGAAAGCTGACGTGGAAAAAAAGGCAGAAGTTTTACCAAAGGAGGATAAGCCAGTGGCAGACAAGATAAAAGTTGGCCATGTACACATGAGTGGATGTACAGGCTGCCTTGTATCCTTAGCGGACAATTACGGAGGATTGCTCACAATCCTTGATAAATATGTTGACCTGGTCTATGGCCTGACCCTCGCAGACGTTCGCCACATCCCGAAAATGGATGTTGCGCTCGTTGAGGGATCGGTCTGCATCCAGGACAGGATTTCGGTTGAAGAGATAAGAGAGACACGCGAGAAGGCAGCAGTCGTTGTTGCTGTCGGCGGATGCGCATGCTATGGCAATATTACCAGGTTTGGCCGGGGCGGCCAGCCCAACCAGCCGCAGCACGAATCGTATCTCCCGATCGGCGACCTGATCAAAGTGGATGTCTACATCCCCGGCTGTGCACCGACCCCGCAGTTGATCAGGAACGTCTGCGTGATGGCATACCTGCTCCTGAAAGGAAACAAGGAGCAGCAGGAGCTCGCAACGAAGTACCTGACACCCCTGATGCAGCTTGCAGAGCGCGGAACGGAAGCCTGCGGCTGCGACCTGATGTATGATATCATCAACCAGGGACTCTGCATGGGGTGCGGGAGTTGCGCTGCAGCCTGCCCGGTCAGGGCAATCACCCACGAGTATGGCAAGCCAAACGTGAACCGGGAGATGTGCATCAAGTGCGGTGCCTGTTATGCCCAGTGTCCGCGAAGCTTCTTCAACTTCGATGTCATGAACGAGTTCGAGGGTATCCTGGAACTGATTGACGGAGCGCTCACGTGAGGTGAACAAGATGGGAACTG
>DUGL01000132.1:0-1926 GCA_013331415.1 Methanoregulaceae archaeon
TACCGCATTACCGGGGGATTTGGGTGTCGGTGCGGCACGCGAATTGACCCTGCCGGGAAGCGGGGTGGTGTTCAGAAGAGGTTTCGTGCAGGAGACAGGCAGCAGGGGCCGGGACTTCCCTGGGAATCACGGGGTGGGTGGTGATTGTGCCGTACCGGGAGCAGCGTCCTCTGAGATATCGATCACCGCATCGGAAAATGCTGTGAGCTGGGACATGAGCAGCGGGTCGAGGCCTTTCTCCACCGCGATAAGGACCCCTGCAACATTCCTCAGCCGGAGTTTGCTCGTCACGAAATGGATGAACCGCGAGAGGTTTACCGAGGTGGAGTAGATCAGCATCGCATTGATCGAGTCAAGGTAGAGCACCGGCAGCTTTTCCCCGGCATTTTTGAAGCTGTCCGTGATGGCGATACCGAGGGCCGTATGGTCCCCGGGGTTGCCCAGATAGACGACGTTCTGCCGGGATTCCGGGACGGAGCCGATCGCGTATTTCGTGATCGCATCGATAAAGAAGATCTCTGTTACATCGATACCGGCTTTGGTATAGTACTCCCGGAGGGATGAACTCGGCTGGTGTATCGCAATGAAGATGACACGACGGTTCTGTCCCAGGATTTCGCGGAGCAGGCTGATACTGTTCTCCCGGTACCGCTCTGGCGAGGTGAGGGCAAGGATGATCGGTTGATCGGTATCGGTCAGTTTCAGGAGGGCCATTCCTGAGATCACCGGCAGAGGTATTCCTTCAGTGCATCCGGGATCTCTGTCCGCTGCTCTGCTATGGCGCGGTCGAGTTCCCGGAGGTTCTGCTGGATCCCCTCGATGTTCTTCTCCTGGACCCGGAGCTCGAGGAGGAGGGACTCGCGGCTTATCGCATCCGCGGAAAATCGCTCCCGGATCCCGGCAAGGTCGTCACGCACGAGCTCGACTGGGTTTTTCACCCGGAGCGCTGCCTCGCGGATGTATGCGATCAGTGCCTGCTCGGCCTCTTTCACTGCGCTGATATCGATCATGTTCTCGAGGAGGAGGTTGTTCCCGTTGCTCTTCATCATCCTGGCGGACTTGAGGATCGGGATGCTCTTCCCCTCGCGGGTGATCAGCACCCGTTCGGCCCGGTCGATGGTCTGCCCGAGGTCGCTGATCGGGCATGCTCCCTCTTCCGCCGGGCAGATGAACTGGTGGCAGAGACGGCCGGTCATCTCGGCCGCGGTATACCCGGTCATCTTCTCTGCTTCCGGGTTTGCCGCAACGATCCGGTGGGTGGTCCCGTCGATCAGGAAGATCCCTGCCTGGATACTCTCCCAGACATTCCGGAACCGCTCTTCCGATTTCCGGAGGGCTGATTTCTCATTGTCGATCAGGACCGAGAGGTAGCGGATGACCACCGCGATACCGATAAAGACGATGACCCTCGTGAGGGCTGCGATAATCTCCAGTGCAGACGGGGTGATCAGGAGGGCGAACGACAGGAGGTAGAACGCGGCGAGGGAGAGGGTATAGAGCACCCCTTTGAACCGGTACCAGTACGCGGCGAGGATGATCGGGATGTAGTAAAAATGGGAAAAGACGATAGTGACCCCGTTGCTGAGAGAGAAGAGCGTCAGGATTACCGTGAGGATGGTCAGGAACGTGACCGCTGCCAGCTGGAAGGTCGCATTCCTGGATCGCTCGATGAGACGCCCGGTCATGGGTGAATATTCATCGTGAAAGTTAAAATGCATTCCCGAAATGATGATGTATATCCTGCCTTTCCTTCTCCGGGATCAGGCGAGTCCCGGAATGTCCGGACATGGTCCGGGAAGGGGTTCCGCGCATCGCTGCCGGGGGCATTCGCGTCCGTGCCCGGCCAAAACATCCGGGCATTTCTGTCTCGCACATCCTCATGACCCTCCGGTGAACAGGCCCGCCCCTGCCCATCCATCCCCCATG
>DUGL01000132.1:2111-2964 GCA_013331415.1 Methanoregulaceae archaeon
TCGCTCCACCACGGGATCGTCACCCCGTACCAGGTGCCGGGGCACAGGGCCGGTCCCGGGCTTGTCCCGTACCCTTATCAGGGGGGCCCGACAACACTCGGGGAGATGTTCTGGTTCGCCTTCGCACTGGCCGGGGCCCTCTCCCAGGCAGGCTATAATCTCGCCGTCAAGGTACTCCTCCGGACCGTCCGGCCATTCCCCCTGGCAGGGTTCTCCTTTCTCTCCGGCTCGCTCGTGCTCTTTGCGATCTCCTTCATCACGGGGATACCGGATACCGGCCCGGGGCTCCTCCCGGCGGTTGCGGTGACGGTGGCGATCAACATCGGTGCGACCGTCCTCTTCTACCGGGCTCTCGTGACAACCGATCTCTCCCTCTCTGTTCCGATGCTCGCCTTCACCCCGGTCTTTCTGATCCTCACCTCGTTCCTTATTCTCGGTGAGCTCCCCTCTCCTGCAGGGGCTGCCGGGATCCTGCTCGTTGCCACCGGGGCGTACCTGCTGAACCTCGAGTACCGGGACGGGTCCCCCTGTTCGCTCACCGGCCCGTTCCTCCGGCTTCGCCGCGATCGGGGCATCCAGGCCATGCTGCTCGTCTCCTTCCTGTACAGCATCTCGGTCAACTATGACAAGCGGGTGGTGGAGGAGTCGGACCCGGTCTTCGGGTCAGCGATCGTCCTCCTTCTGCTCGGTGCTGCCTTCCTCATCCTGGCAGCCCTGCAGGGGAACGGAGGGGTGGGGGTCATCCCGGGGAGTCCTGCCAGGGAACGGCAGGGGACGGGCAGGTCTGATGGGGAGTATCCTGCCGGGACAGACGCTCACCACCCCGGGCGTTCTCCCGCTCAGGGATCGGGCA
>DUGL01000013.1:0-3950 GCA_013331415.1 Methanoregulaceae archaeon
ATCACCAAGGCCGCGCTGATGCCATTCTCATCCTGGCTGGTTGGGGCCATGGTTGCTCCGACACCCGTCTCGGCCCTTCTTCACTCGAGCACGATGGTCAAGGCCGGGGTCTATGTCATTGTCAGGTTCGCACCCATCCTGACCGGGACGACGGAAGGTCTCATCATCGGTCTCATTGGCGGATTCACGTTCCTCCTCGCGTCTGCCATCGCCATCTCCCAGAGTAATGCCAAGAAAGTGCTTGCCTATTCAACCATCGCCAACCTCGGGCTGATCGTGGCCTGTGCCGGGGTGGGAACATACAAACTGGTATGGGCTGCTATCCTGCTCATCATCTTCCATGCCATTGCAAAGTCACTCCTCTTCCTCTGCGTGGGTACCGTGGAGCAGCGTACGGGGAGCAGAAACATCGAGGATATGTCGGGGCTGATCATACGCATGCCGAAGGTTGCCGTGATGATGCTTGTCGGTATTGCGGGCATGTTCCTTGCCCCGTTTGGGATGCTGATATCAAAATGGGCTGCGATCGAGGCATTCATCGATGCCCAGTTCGGGCTCATATTCGTGGCAATCCTCGCGTTCGGGGGTTCTATCACCGTATTTTTCTGGTCCAAGTGGATGGGCAAGATCATCTCGGTCGATCCGCATGTCCAACCGGACGATGATCCGGAAAAGAACGGATCGTGGCCGGTCCTGTACATCCTGGCAGGCCTGACCGTGATCGTCTGCCTGATATTCCCGCTCATCTCCTCCACGCTCATCGAGCCATTCGTCCTTTCCGTGTACGGACAGACCACCCGTCTTGCCCAGGACAACATCATCATCATGGTCATGATGCTCTTCCTGCTGATGATCATGCCGTTCTCGATGCTCCTGTCCGGGAAAGGGGCACGACGGGTCAGCCCCTACATGGGAGGGCGGCCCGCAACCGCTGACATGAAATTTTCCGGGTCGATGGGGGTGACCCGGGACGTGACACTTGGCAACTACTACCTCACTGATCTCTTCGGAGAGAAACGGCTCCTGATGGCTGGGACGGCGCTCGGGTTCGGGCTCGTCCTTCTCTCCCTCGTTGTCCTCATGGGGATGATCCTGTGATGCTGGTTACCCATGCCCTCATCTACCTCCTGCTTGCCCCCTTCATCGGCGGTCTCGTGGCAGGTATCGACCGGAAGGTCACCGCACGGATGCAGGGGCGTGCCGGTCCGCCACTCCTGCAGCCGTTCTATGATGTCGGCAAGCTCTTCGAGAAAGAGAACCTCGTGGTGACTGCTTCGCAGAACGTCTATGCCCTGAGTTACCTCGTCTTCATGATGGTATCAGGAGCATTGTTCTTCGCCGGTGGAGACCTCCTCCTCGTGATCTTTGCCTTTACCCTCTCTCACATCTTCCTTGTCCTCGGTGCGTATGCATCGTGCTCACCCTATAGTTTCATCGGGGCGGAACGGGAACTCCTGCAGATCATCGCCTATGAACCCATGATCATCATCTCCGCAGTGGGGATGTACATGGTCACCAGGAGTTTCTTTGTTGCCGAGATCGCGGCATCCTCGGTGCCGATCATCCTGTACCTGCCCGGGGTGTTCCTGGGATTTCTGACCGTGCTCACGATAAAACTCAGGAAGTCCCCCTTTGACCTCTCAACATCCCACCATGCCCACCAGGAGATTGTCAAGGGGGTAACAACAGAGTTCACGGGGTCAAACCTGGGAAAGATCGAGATCGCCCACTGGTACGAGAACGTCTTTTTACTCGGGTTCATCTTCCTGTTCTTTTCGTTCAGCATACCGGTTGCGGTAGCCGCGATCATCATCGTGTACCTCCTCGAGATACTCGTTGACAATACCTTTTCGCGTGTCACCTGGCAGTTCACGCTCAGGAGTGCCTGGATCGTGGCTGGAATGCTTGGCCTTGTGAACCTTGCCGTGCTCTATTACCTCTCGGGAGGGTTCCTGGTATGACCTACCTCAAGCGATCTCCCTGGATCCTCCACTACGACGCCTCGAGCTGCAATGGATGTGATATCGAGGTGCTGGCATGCCTCACCCCGCTCTACGATGTCGAGCGGTTCGGGATCGTGAATTGCGGCAACCCGAAACATGCGGACGTGTTCGTTGTAACAGGAGGGATCAATGAGCAGAACAAGGCAGTTATCAGGAATCTCTATGACCAGATCCCGGACCCGAAAGTGGTGGTTGCTGTCGGCATCTGCGCAACATCCGGCGGGGTATTCCGGGAGTGCTACAATATTTCGGGAGGAATTGATACCGCCATCCCGGTTGATGTCTACGTTCCCGGCTGCGCTGCACGCCCGGAGTCAATTATCGATGGTATTGTGCAGTCCCTGGGTATACTTGAGGAGAAACGTGCGAAGATGCTGGGAAGGAAACGGACAAAGACAGCAGGTACGGAGGGACGATGAAAAAGATTGAAGATCAGGTCACGACCGTGATCAGTATCGCCAGCCTGATCGGCCGGGTTGAAGCCTTCCGGAAAGGAGCGTACCGGCTTGTCCAGATGAACTGTTCAAAGATCGGGGAGCAGTTCGAGATAAATTACTCGTTTGAGAAGGACTACCGGTTTGAGAACATCCGCATCATCATTACCCCGGATACTGAAGTACCGAGCATCACCGGCATGTACTGGGGAGCTTTTGTGTACGAAAACGAGATGCATGACCTGTACGGGGTGCAGGTGAAAGGGATCAATATCGATTTCCAGGGCAATTTTATCAGGACGTCGATACCGTATCCCTTCCGGGATCCATCGTACAAGGGGGAGGGCCCATGTCAAGGAAAATAGTGGTCCCGTTCGGACCCCAGCACCCGGTGCTCCCTGAACCCATTCACCTCGACCTCATGCTTGAGGATGAGAGGGTGGTGGAGGCAATCCCGTCAATAGGGTATATCCACCGCGGCCTTGAGCTGCTCGTGGCAAAACGGGAGTATCCTGAGTATGTGTATATCGCTGAGCGAACCTGCGGGATCTGCAGTTTCATCCATGGTATGACGTACTGCCAGGGGATTGAACAGATCATGGATGTGGACGTCCCGCCGCGAGCGCTCTACCTCCGCACGATCTGGTCTGAATATTCGCGGCTTCATTCGCACCTGCTCTGGCTTGGTCTCTTTGCCGACGCGATGGGTTTTGAGAACCTCTTCATGAACGCATGGCGGCTCCGTGAACAGGTCCTCGATGTACTCGAGGAGACGACCGGAGGACGGGTCATCCAGGGGAGCTGCAAGATCGGTGGCGTGCGAAGGGATATCCCGCAGGAGAACCTTGCAGGGATGGCTGCTGATCTATCCCCCTTCGAGCACGAGTTGGGGGAACTTGGGACGGTCTTCCTCAAGGATGACTCGGTCAACTCGCGGCTTGTCGGGGTCGGTCATCTCTCCCGGGATGATGCGTACACCCTCGGGGCAATGGGTCCGGTTGCCCGCGGAAGCGGAGTGGCTATCGATATCCGGAAGACCGGGTATGCTGCCTACCGCGACCTCAGGTTTGAACCGGCGACAGAAACGGCAGGGGACTGCTATGCACGCTGCGCAGTCCGCGTGAAGGAACTGTTCTCGTCCGTTGACCTGATACGGCAGGCAATCGACCGGATGCCGGAAGGAGAGATTGAGGTGAAAGTGAAAGGAAATCCTGAAGGGGAGTATTTCTCGCGGGCTGAGCAGCCGCGGGGGGAGCTTGTCCATTATGTGAAGGGTGACGGGTCAAAGCACCTTGTCCGTTCACGGATCCGCACTCCGACACTCACAAACATCCCGCCGCTCGTGAAGATGCTCCAGGGATGCGAGCTTGCTGATGTGCCCATTATCGTCCTCTCGATTGACCCGTGTATAGGCTGCATGGAGAGGTGAGGGCACTATGGCTTTTTTTGAGATGGCAAAGATTGCGGTCCGGACGGTGTTGACCCGTCCTGCAACCCTGATGTACCCGGCCCG
>DUGL01000013.1:4024-4972 GCA_013331415.1 Methanoregulaceae archaeon
ATAGACCGTCTCAGGTGCGTTGTCTGCAACTCCTGCGTCGAGGTCTGTCCTGTACAGTGCCTCACGATGGATCCCCAGTACTTCTCCGCCGTCCTCATCCATGCGGGAACCGAGACCTTCACCATCACCTATGTTAAACCGGAACGCACGCAGAAGAGCGAACCCGGTGACACCACCGGGTGATACCAGGGCAGTGTATCCTGCCGGGAACAAAAAACCGGCAGGGGTATACCTGACCGGGAGATGTCTTGTTGAAGAGGAGGTGCAGACAGTCCGCGTCTCCTGACATCCAGGCCTGAATACGGGGATGTCTCGCACGAAGGGAATGGCGATAACCCTTTGAAAAAAAATGTACCGGTTTGGCGCTGCCGCTGGCAGGGTGCCACCCGGTCGAAGCACCCATGCGCGGGAGAAGGTGGTGCAATTTGAGGTCATTTTGGGAAAAAAAGGTCGCGGTAGCGTCGTGCAAGAATGTCGGCCATCCGGAGTGGTTCAGGGATCCGGTGCCGCCCCCCTGCCGCATGCGTTATCCGGACTGCACCGTCGAGGTCGGTCCGGTACCCGGCAGATACAAAGACCGGGCGAACACCGGTCTGTGTCTTTACTGCCATGCCAATCACCTCGCTGTCATCAATCACTTCTGAGGTGGAACCTCGAATATGGCCCGGGAGGGTATACTTCCCGATCAGCGGACGCTTCGCAACACCGATGGTAGGTATCCCGAGGACCACCCCGGCCTGGCAGGCGTAGCCGAACCGGCGCGGATGTGCATACCCGTGGCCGTCAAGAAGGAGGATATCCGGCAGGCAGGGGAGCTTCTCAAACGCTGCCATGATGACCGGGAGTTCCCGGAACCCAAACAGTCCCGGGAGATAAGGGAAGGTGGTCACGCGATTCGCATACGCATGGCAGAGGGGGTGGAGATCAGGGAACGTGAGGACGATGACC
>DUGL01000052.1:0-601 GCA_013331415.1 Methanoregulaceae archaeon
CATCATTTCCCTCCAGTTCCGGGAGGAAGAGTTCCGGGTACCCCCCGCCAAGGATATACCCGTCGGCAGGAGGCAGCCGGTCATGGAGCGGCGAGAACGGGAGCACCCTCGCCCCTCCTGCCCTGAGCACGTCAAAGAGGTCGGCATAGTAGAAATTGAACGCCTCATCGAGCGCTATTCCGACCGTGATATCCGGATCATCAGCAGGGAGGAAGGCAGGGTCCGGAGACGAGGGCAGGGTGATCTCTCCGGCAAGCCCGAGCAGGGCATCAAGGTCGATGTGCTCCCCGGCCATCCGGGTGATCTCTCTGATCCGCTCGAGGAATGCGGGAGCAGTTTTCCCTTCGCGGAACGGTACGAGGCCGAGGTGCCGCATCGTGAGTTCCATCTCCGGCTGCCGCGGGACTGCCCCGATGACCGGGATGCCGCAGTGGTGCTCGATTGCTTCGGTAGCCTTCCGGATGTGCTGCTGCCCGGCAACATTGTTCAGGATAACCCCCCGGATAGTTACCCCGGGGTCAAAGGACTGGAACCCCTTCACGATGGCTGCAGCACTCCGCGTGATACTCCGGGCACTCACCACGAGCACCACCGGGACCTT
>DUGL01000052.1:652-5117 GCA_013331415.1 Methanoregulaceae archaeon
CCCTCCAGCCCGTGGGCAACTATCCCGGCAAGCTCCTGCTCTGACATCACGAAGCTGTCAAGGTTCCGGCAGGGACGGCCGGTCACCCCGGTGAGGTAGGAGGGGTCGATATAGTCCATCCCCACCTTGAAGGTCTGGACCCTCATCTCCTCTGAGAGGAGGGCAGCAATCGCAAGGGTGATACTGGTCTTCCCGCTCCCTGACCGGTCGCCGGCAACCATCACTGCCCGCATGGCATGCTCCGCAGGATCGCGCCAAACTCGCTCTCCACAATATCGGTAACCCCGAGTGTCCGGGGATGGAGATCGACCTCGACCACGACATGCCGGTGCCCGAGGTCACGGAGGGGCTCGACCTGCCGGGGACCGTTCGTGATCGAGATGCACTCGATGCCTTCTGTGTATTCCGGGGGTATAGCATGCGGGACGCCGACGATGAGCGCAAACTCGGGAGCGCTCTGGACAATCCGGCGGCCGAGTGCTTCGCCGTTCGCCCCATACTCGTCGAGTGCCCCGAGCAGCTCGGGAGATACCCCCCGCACCTCCATCCCTGCAAGGATCCGGCGGGCATCCTCCCTGACTTTCGGGAGACCGCGGGATTCAAGGTTCGCGATGTAGCAGACATCAGCGTCCGGGCAGGCATCATGGAGTGCCAGGAGCTCATCGGCAAACATGTAGGCGGTCTCTTTCTTGGCATTCATGATCGCAATCCCCCTCGTTCCCGATCCGGCAAGGTCGGCGAGCCGCCTCGCGACGAGGTGTTTGAGGTCGCCGCGGGACGGCTCGATATAGGGTTTGCAAGCGGCACCCCGCAGGCGTTCCACCTCGTTTGCTTTCCCGAGGAGGAATCTCTGGCGCTCGAGCTCCTCAGCCGAGATCCACCCGGCCTCGGCCGCAGGCTCAAGGGTCGCGATTACCCCCTCGATATTTTCCGGGTACCCTGCATGGATATCGATCGCGATGGTGGGCGTGACGACCCCGGATCCTGCCACCGCTGACCTGAGGTCTTCCCCGATGATCATCGAGACGCAGGTACCCACGACCGCCATGCGGCGGGGTGCAAACGCCTCCTCGGCATGCCGGAGGACATTCTCGAGCGGTTCCTGTCCTCCAAAGATAAATTCGTGATCCGCAAGCGAGGTGGTCAGGACCCGCATACCATCCTCTTCGAGGAGGCGGGCATGCTTGAACGAACATCCTGACGGCCCGTGGAGAACTGCCACATCGACCCCGAGGTCGCGGGCGGTGTAGAGCGCGGCAACGATAGAACTCGGCCGTGGCTGCATGTATTTCATACGCGTGGGTCACCTCCAGCTCTTCACGGCAAGGACCACGCTCCCGACCGGGGTCAGGGAGAGGGCCTGTGCCCTGCCTTCTTCAAGTGTCATGGAAAATGCGGTCCTGCAGGCAGAACACGCCGGGTCCTGTGCAAGTGATTGTGCCTGTTCCCCGATAAGGATGAGCAGCGAGGGGCGGATATCCCTGACTGCAGAACAGATCTCCCGGGGAGAGAATCCCTCACACACCGCCCCTTCTTCCTGGCCGATCACGAGCGTCACATTGTCCCTGCCCGAGATCTCCCGGGCGTATGCCGCTGCCTGGCAGCTGGTCAGGGCATTTGTCCCGGAATTGGCATTGTCCACCACCCAGACCCCCTGCTCGCAGGTCGCAGCCATGCGTCCGGGGAGTGCCTCAAACGAGGCGAGTCCCGCAGGGTCGGCCCCAAGCCGGCAGCCGGCTGCCGCTGCGAGCATGAGGGGCATGCGGTACCCGTCAAGGGAGAGGAGCGGGGAATCGAACCTGGCGGACTCCCCGCCACACCGGACCGTGCAGGTTTCACCCTGCACCGTTGCAACGGACCCGACCGGGACCGCGCCGGGGGCCTCGATGCCCGGGGCTACGAGGAGGTATGGGAGTCCCTGTCCGGAGCGGACCTTCTCCTCCCGTGCATGGCGCCGGCCACCGGCAAAAAGGTAATCATCACCCGACGTGATGATCCCATGGTCCCCTGCACCCGTGAACCCGAGCGAGACCTCCCCGATGCACCATCCCCGTATCCGTGCAGCTTCCCGTGCAGCAGGGACCAGTGATGCCGGGGTGATACTCTTTCTCCAGAGGAGGGTACATTCAGGATACCTGAAGGTCCCAAGCGAGGTGTGGAGGATGCCCGGCCCGTTCATGAGGGATGCCAGCGCACAGGCGGTCGTCGTCTTCCCCCGGGCACCGGTAATCTCCACCAGGGGAGAAGGAATGTCGGTCCCGAGGATCCACCTGACCGCCTGGTGGTGCGAGATGATGGGGATAGTCAGTTCTCGCAGGAACGGATGCGCAGGGTCGAGATGTACTGGGGCGACTGCCAGGTCATAGTCCCGGGCCAGCGCGGTTTCGACATCGATCCCGGATCGTCCCCGGTAGACATCTACCGTATCAGTAAAGTGGCCTCTCCCTCCAAGGTAGTGGGCCAGTTCCTGGCCGCCATGGATGGTATCAAGGACGAGAACTCTCATGCAGGGTTACAGGAGCGCGAGCATCTTGTGTGCATTCTTCACCATGAGATCGGCGAGGAGCGGGTCACTGCCGATAGGATCTGCGTAGAGGAGGGGTATGGATCGACCGTTCAGGGCAAACTGTCCCCGGGTCTCCCCCTCGCCGAGACCGATGATTGCAGGGATATCTTTCACGATATGGACCCCCTTGGCGAGGAAGAGGGGGACGACGACCAGAACGTCGATCTGCTCGTTTCGGAACGCCTGCATGGCATCATCGATGGAGGGGGAATTCATGTTCATGAACCCGCATTTCACCATGAAATCCGGGTGCCTGTCGGCGATGAGCCCTGCAGTCTCTTCTACCAGTTCCTTGTTGTACGGGAGCTTGCTTCCATGCCCCACGAGGAGGATGCCCTTCTTACCCATACTCTAATAAGTTGTACTGTGCACGTAAAACCATTCCCCATTTTGTTTATCCATCAGTTCCTCCCAGAGATCAGAACCGGCAATCTTCTGAGAGGAGTGCACTCCCGCGCTGCCTGTACATCTTTTTCCTGGTTCTGTCATGAACTGGGATGCAATGCCAACGCTTTATATTCAGGCACAGTGATTTATACAAAGAAATCCGGGTAACTTTCGTTCCCAATAAACGTGTTTCATATGGAAAACGAGGAAAATTTTCACCGGTTCGGGTTAATTCTCAATAAAAAGGTGGTCAGGACACCCATAGCCATTGCATCCATGGCCGGGTGGGTTGATGCCGCGTATGTGCTTGACCGAAAAGACCATATCGGGGCTGCCTTCATCGGGGGATACTCTGTCGATGAGCCGGCCATCAGGGCGAGCCACGAGATGGCGAAGGCAGGGCGGAAGGAGTTCCTCTCTTCCGACCCGGTTGCCGAGCTGGAAGCCCAGGTCGGGCTCCTCTCCGGGAGCGGGGTGGTGACCGGTGTCAACCTGCGGGGGACCAGCCCGGCGTCTTTTTTGGAAGTTGCAGAAATCCTCGGCGATTCTGTCATCTACGAGATCGATGCCCACTGCCGGCAGGAACCGATGGTCACGGCAGGTTCCGGTGAACATTTCCTCCGTCACCCGGACGCTCTTACCGCGTCTGTCAGGGCTCTCAAGGCAGAAGGGGTGAGCGTATCGGTCAAGATGCGGGCCGGTGTTCACCGGGATGACCGCGCGCTCGCGGTCGCCCTCTGGAAAGCCGGCGCCGATATCCTGCATATCGACCTGATGGATTTCGGGTACCAGAAGCTCCGGCAGATCCGGAACTCCTGCCCGGTCTTCCTCATCGCAAACAATGGGATCACCTCGTTTGACGTGATGAAGGATATGTTCTCCCACGGTGCTGACATGGTATCGCTGGCACGCAAATCCGATGAACGGACGCTCGCAGGGCTCGATGCCGCGATATCACGGCATGCTGATCAGCACGGATGGTATAACTCCCCCAAGCAGCTCTGCCGGGGCGGTGATATCCGTGCACTCACGTTCTGCTGTATGCCGGTCAAGAACTGCCCGCTCATCCCGACCCTCGAGAAACTGGGAGTAAGCCGTGATGCATACATTGCCATGAAGCTCGGCTTTGTGAAAGGCACGCCCCTCGAGGAGGGGAAACAGACCTGCTTCGGGAGTCTTGCCTGGTGCTGCAAGGATTCATCTCCCTGCATGTTCCGCGATCTCACGATACGACAGGCAGGTCTCTCCAACGGTCAGTACATGCGGATGAAGCGGGAACTCGCCCAAAAACTGATGAAAAGGCTGTTTCATGACGGAGCGCAGGATATCGCGTGCTGACCGGGCCCAGCTCGCGATGATGCTTGAAGTCTGTGCATTCCCGAAACCGGGAAATGTTGACCGGTGCCATGACTACCCCACTACCCGGCTCGAACATTTCCTTGCATCAGCCATCCTTGCCCGTCCTGCGCTCGAGAAGGCAGAACGGGGTGAAGGGAGTGTGGGGCAACTCAT
>DUGL01000052.1:5123-10227 GCA_013331415.1 Methanoregulaceae archaeon
CTCATCCCGCTCGTCCTCGGGCATGATATCCCGGGAGCCTGCCGGGTCGTAGCCGATACGACCACGGACGATGCGGTCCGGTTCTACCAGGCATTCGCAAAGACACAGGTCCGGGTACTCTCCCATGACGATCTCGATGTGCACGACCCCGCAGCCATCGAAGAACTGAAACGGCGGCAGATGACCCTCGCCGATGTGATGCTCTATTCTGCACGAAATGACATGGTGGCGCGGGAATGGGTCAACGGATTTTCCCTGACACGGCGGGGGGCTGACCTCCTCCACGCTTACGGCGGGGGATGTGGCGGGGTGACCGGCGCATTCATTGATCTCCTCGCGTCTGAGCCTGATACGTTTGTTGTCAAGAAACATGGCCCGGATGTTGCAGGGATGACGATGAGAAAAGCGCAGGAGGTGCGGGATGGCCTCCGTGACATCGCAGCATTCGACCAGGAATGCATCGATGCCGGGATCAATCCCGGGTCCATCGCAGATATTATCATCGCCTCGCTCTATATCGCTCTGGGAGAAGGATGGGCCTGGGACTGCTGAGAGACGGGATCAACGAGGTCATTGCCACGACCTTCCGGAACGCGGCCCCGATGGGGATCATCTGCCGGGACCAGGCAGCCCGGATAGTCATGTTCAGGGGGAGCCATACCGCAGAGAACATCGTGCGGGACGGCTGGGTTGTCGCAAATTTCCAGTTTGATCCTGTCGTGTACGTGGAGACTGCCTTCCGTGACCTCCCCGCCGCGGCATTCGTGGACGAGGAGGTCACCGGAGTGACCATGCAGCGTCTCGCTCAGACTGAAGCATGGGCAGCATACCATGCAGAGATTGAGCGTGAGACAAAAGACGCGGTGATCGTTGCCCTTTCCCTCTGGAAAGAGGGCGTGATCAGCCCGGTACTGCATCCGGTCAACCGCGGGTTCAACAGCATCATCGAGGCTACGGTCCATGCCACGCGATACCAGCGCTCACCCGACAAGAGGCTGCAGGACCTGATCCGGCACCATGCGGCCCTCGTCAGGCGGTGTGGGGGGCCCCGGGAGTTTGAGGCACTCCGGTTGTTATTCCGGTACCTGGACTTCCCTGATGACGACTAGGGCTCGTCAATTCATTCTGGCTTATGTCTCATTACTACCAGGTATGATGACGGGACAATTGTCTTCCCCTGCTCCCACGATGAACCCTGCCGCTCCGGAATTTTTGCGAAGATCCTGCTCTTCAACCCCGGGGGATGACTGCCCCGGGACCCAGACCCGTCAGGAACTCCACGATTGAGGGTTCCTGCCCGGGAGTATGGTGTGTATCCAGTACCTGTCCTGCTCTGCAGACATGCTCCGGGGCATACAAAAAAAAGATTTTTCCAGCCAGATCAGGGTGTTTCATCCGCCCGGAAAAGTGCGGGAATTGAATCGTCACCCCAAGTGGTTGCCTCATCGACAATTCACAGATTGGGGGCAGGATCGAAAGACTGGTCGATCGGGAAGGGAAAAGAAGGAACCGATTCAGCAGACCCGCGGTACCGGGTCGCCGATGGGGGGTTCCACAAAGCGTTCACCGCCGATCCGGGTCTCCATGATCACGTGGGCACCGGTCGTCACGCGGCCGATTATCGCAGCGTCATGGCCGTAGGGGTGACGCCGGAGTGCGCTCAGTACAGCCTCTGCATCCGCCTCCGGGACCCCCATCACCACCTTTCCCTCGTTGGCAACCTGCAGGGGATCGATCCCGAGCATCATGGCAGCGCTCTGCACACTCCGCCGTATAGGGATCGCCTCTTCCTGAAGCCGGACCGAGACCCCGCTTTTACCTGCCATCTCGTTGATGACACTGGCAAACCCACCCCGTGTCGGGTCTTTCATGGCATGGATCGTCCCTGCAGCAAGCGCCTGCTCCACCAGGCCCCAGAGGGGTGCGACATCGGACCGGATCTGTTCGCCGAACGAGAGCCCGGAACGCTCCGCCATGATGGCGAGGCCGTGGTCTCCGAGCGTTCCGCTCACGATGATCGCATCGCCCGGGACCAGCCCGGAGTCCCGCACCACGATCTCCGCGATCCCGATCCCGGCGGTGTTGATCACGATCCCATCGAGTGCTCCCCGCTCGAGCACCTTGGTATCACCGGTCACCAGGTGTGCTCCGCACTCCCCGAGTGCGGCATCCATCGAGGCGACGATCCGCTCGAGATCGGATACCTCGAATCCCTCCTCGATGATCATGGCGCAGGAGAGCGCGATCGGGCGTCCTCCCATCATGGCGAGGTCGTTGACCGTCCCGCAGACCGATATCCGGCCAATATCCCCCCCGGGGAAGAAGATGGGGCGGACGACGTGGGAGTCCGTCGTGAAGACAAGGTTCCTGCCCGAGAGCGGGATGACCGCCCCGTCATCGAGCGCTTCGAGGCCGATACCACCCGCATTGTTATGCGTGAAACGGGTGAGCACCTGCAGGAGCTCCCCCATAACCTCCCCGCCCGCACCGTGCATCAGGCTGACTTTCATGGCTCATGTACCTCTATCTCGATGTTCGTGACCATGATCTCCCGGCCTCTCACCAGTTCGGGGAGTGCCCCGCAGCGGGGACAGACAAATTTTTCTGCACCCTCGTACCCGCAGATGCACCTTGTTTCAGGGGGGACAACGGTATAGTCCAGGACTGCCCCTTTCAGGACCGGGTCGTCCTCAGCGAGCGTCCCGAAGAGGAACTCTACCTGCTCGGGGTTCACCATCGAGACCTCGCCAATGGCTACACTGACCTTCGTTACCGAGTCCGCATGGTGATCCTGTGCGGCTTTGCGGGCTGTCATGAAGATGTCATAAGCGATACCAAACTCGTGCATGGTCTTCCCCTGTTTCTGCAGGGAGGGTGAATTCGGACAATCCCTGGATATCCCCTGGTGGTAATCCACTTCAGCAGGCCCTGCAGCCCCCTGCCGGATTCCATTATAGTCTGATGCGTTACTGCAATAAACCATCGTATCCTGCACCGGCGGGGAATTATTGATATACCCGGGTTCCCGTATCCTACTCTCAGGAATTGGTCCGGCCTCATGCTTGATTTTTTACTCCACCTCGACCAGAACCTCACATTCCTCATGGGAGAATACGGGGTGGCAACCTACGCTATCCTCTTTTTCATCATCGTTCTCGAGACCGGGTGCGTGCTCACTGTGTTCCTTCCGGGCGACTCGCTCCTCGTTGTTGCCGGGGCAGGGGCAGCTTCCGGTCTCCTCCACCTCTCCTGGCTCGTCCTCGTTTTCTTTCTCGCGGGTGTTTGCGGAGATATCCTGGGCTACGCGATCGGGCACCACATCGGCTTGCGGGTGCTCCGGGAGCGGTTTCCGGAAATCGTCAGGACCGAGCAGATCGAACGCACCACCCGCTACTTTGCGCGGTTCGGAAAGAAGGCCGTCTTTATCGGGCGGTTTATCCCGGTCATCCGGACATTCGTCCCGCTGCTTGCCGGGGTCGGCAGGATGGAGCGGCGGGCATTTGCAACCTATAACATCCTCTCGGCGGCATGCTGGGCTCTCCTGATGACCGGTGCGGGGTATCTCCTGGGGAAGCTTCCCTGGATCCAGGAATACATCGCCCTGATCCTCTTCGTTGTCCTGGTCTTCACCCTGGTCACCCTCATGGTGATCCTCGCAGCACTCGTGCACGGTACCTGGAAGAAGAAACTGATCCGGGGTTCTGCCTGACCGGGAAAGGTAGTGGATTCCTGACAGCCACGCATCAGCATACCAGGATTGAAAGGTACATGGTGGGCGGAAAGGACGACAATGAGGGATGCCCGGCCGGTCCCTAAAACCGGGCGACACCAGGTGGACGGGAGACGGAGCCGGCCATCCTCCTGAGGATAGCCGAATCCGGACCCCGGTATCCGGTCATCCGGGAAGGGGACGGGCAGGAGCCATGACACCATCCCGGTAACCATCGATTATCCTGGCTCTTTTTGCGGCAGGCAGGTCAGCAGGTGTGGTTCAGGGTGAGTCCTTCGTTATCGATCAGGGTCTCCACCGCGATCGAGAGGCCGAGTTTCCTGACCACTCCCTCAACGTAGTCCCGGTCGCGGCTGGTGATGATCGCGATGGACGGGCCGACTGAACTCATGCCGACAAATTCGAGGCCGGCCTCGCGGAGCTGGCTCATGTAGTGGTAGATCTCGAAGCTGTGGTGCTCGACTTCCGCACGCTTCGAGCCCCGAAACTCGATCTCCCAGATGATATTTCCCATCCGCAGGAGATCATCCTTCTCGAGTGCGGGTATCAAATCCATCAGCATGAAATAGGCCTTCAGTTCCCGGTCCCGGTAATCGAGGGTCCGTGCCTTGTTCATCAGGAGGTCGAACTCGCGTGCACCGGCCGATGAGATGTCGCTTGACGGGATAACCACAAAGACATTCTTTCCCCTGCCAAAGGGGTGGTGGTAGACCAGTGTCAGTTCATCGCCCATGACTGCCATCCCGCCATAGGTGCTGACCGCGGGTCCCACCCCGGTCTCAAACCCGAATGCGATCGTGTCATCTGCCGTCTCTTCGACATAGTTGTTCCCGATGATCTTCCGGAGCTGGTCCGCTGTGAGGGGTGACCCGACCGCATAGTTGAGGGCATGGGCAAGTGAGATCATGATGGTGCTCGTTGACCCAAGGCCTACGTGCTGGTGCTGGTGATCCCGGGCACGGATGGAAAAGCCCCCGGTATATCCTGTGATCGCCTTGAAGACATCCACGAAATGCCTGATGATACCCGGGCGGGAGTACTCGATCTCGAGGCCGGATGTGGTGCACGCGACCTCCACGCTGCAGTAGAGCTGGATCGCAAATCCCAACCCGCCCCCGCCCGGTCGCGCCGGTGCAAACCGGTTCATGTCGAGCACGGTGAGGTGGATCCGTGCCGGTGCACGGACCGTAACCGTCCCCCGAACCGGGGTAAGCGGGTATGCCTTTTCAAGCCCGAGTGTCCTGATGTTCTCACCGGGATGAAACGAGAGGAACTCGTATTCAACGAGGTCGAGGTCTCCACCCCTGATCTTCATGGTAGCCATTCTCTGTCACCTGTTGTTCTGTCCTATGATGTTCTATCGAAGAATATGTT
>DUGL01000078.1 GCA_013331415.1 Methanoregulaceae archaeon
ACCTATGGGTTGCATAGATGGTGATTGTGCCCTGCACGGGATCAACGGCAGTGACCATTCCCCGGTGCGTGAACTGCTGGAGGACCGCTCCAACCGGCATGCAGCAGGAAGCGATCCCCAGGACGATCAGGATAAGCAGGATATTTCGTCTCGTGAACATGGATGTCAGCACCTTCTTCTTTTCGCATAAGTCGATTGGCAGCGGGGCTTATATGCATAGCGCAGGGCCGTACCCGGTTCTCTCCCCTGCATGTACCATCGATGATCGCCGGGGTATGAGAGCAATTACAGGAACCCGGTACAGAGTCGCTGCCAGCTGTCTTTGGCAGCATGATATGAGCGGTTTCGATTCTTCATAACCGGGTCTCATGAATCAGAATTCTGGTAAGGGGCCAGGGGGGAGATCCCGGGCGATACCGTTTCTTCCTCAAACACCTGGTCTCTTCAGGTTCTTCCCGCAACTCCATGCATCTCCCGCATACTCCCCCAGCGTCCAGTACCGGTTGTCCGGCATGGACAGGAGGATCGGATCGATCTTCTTCATGTCGGGTTTCCCCTCGGTCAGGTACCGCTCGGCAGTGTACGATCCCATGATCTCCCCGATGAAGAACTCGTTTGTCGGGTAATTCACCGCCTGTACCAGCCTGCATTCGAGGCAGACCGGGCATTCCCTGATCATGGGAGCTGTTTTGAGGTCCCCGTAAAAGACGGAAAAGAGTCCTGCCTTGTCTGTATTCTCTCCTGAGGCGATCCCGCAATAGTCCACCTTCTCCATCATCGAGCGGTCCGGGACATTGATCGAGAAGGTCTTATTCTCCTTGATCCCGACCGGGGTATAGTGGTGTCTACCGACTCCGCACCCGATCATCGGGGGGTTTGCATTCACCCGGGTTACCCACCCGAGTGCCATGATATTCGGCTTTCCGTGCACATTCGCCCCGAGCAGGGTAACAGGCATCGGGAAGGGAAAAACGTTCTTCCCGGCACTGATCTTCTCCATCCTTGTCATCATGTCTCAATCCCTGGTGAAGGCATTGACCGCATAAAAATATTCTCACTGACAGGGGCACGTCCCCACCCACGTGAAAAGAACTTCGACAGGATCTCCGTACAGGGAATGACGGGGAGCATCGGGCAGGTCTGGCTTTGGGGTGAGAACATGGCCGGATACATTCTTCCCAACCCGGTTGCCGGGGGTGTTGGTTCTTTTTACTTCGCATGCGATCTGATGTACGATGGCGATGGGTGACCAGGAACCTGGAGATACGGGTCAGGGCAGGACCCCGCTCCTGACAGATCCCCCCTTTTACCTGCCGGAGTTTGAGCAGTCCTACCGGTATATCATCGATGAGTACGAGGTCGCGCCCAGGGAGATTGCATTCTTCCTCCCCTGTGCAGTCAGGAAACCCTACAGCACGAGCCCCAGCCACCAGCTCATCCGGATGATCATCTCCCAGGTACTGGAACCATCACAGTACCATATTGTGGTCTTTGGGACCTGCGGGATCGTCCCTTCCGAACTCGAGGAGATGTATCCCTATGCCCATTACCGGTACATGCTCGGAAAATGCACCGATGCTACGATCAGGGCAGATTTCCTCCGCATCGAGACCGAACGGGTGGCCGGGTACCTCGAGAAGACGAGGGATGTCTACACCTTCCGTATCGGGTACTGCCTGGGACTCTTCCGTGAGGCACTCATCCAGGGATCAAAAAAGGCGGGCGTGCCGATCGATCTCCTGCTGCCCTCCCGTGACCGCATCAACAAAATCATCGAGGAAGAAGACTGCACCTTCCAGGAGGGGAGCCTCTCCATGGATGTTTACCTGGGAGAGTTCTGCGATGAACTGATCCGGTTTCGGAATATACACCTCACCGCAGGAGCTGCATGAAGATCAGGGTATATCGGGATGGAGGGCTGTGCACCTCTTCCAGGTACATCCCCTGCGCACTCTGAAGCGGGTCGTATCGGCACCTGAGGAAACCATACCTGCTCCAGGGGACTGGCCGCCGGATCCTTCGCCCCTCTCGCTCTCGGGGGTGGAGAGAGAATCAAAAACGATGCCCGGGCCGGGGTTATCCCCCCGCGACCGGGGGAAATACCGCAATTTCATCGCCATCCGCAACGAGCATCGTCTCTGCATCCTCGGGCCGGATCCGCTTCCGGTTCCGCATCAGGATCACGTACCGGTGAAACGATCCCGCCTCGTCAAAAATGGCCTGGTATCCTTCGCTGCTCGTTCTTGCCACCTCGCGCACGAGATCGGCTAACGATGTGCCCTCGCTGATATCAATCTCCCGGCTGTTTCCGAGCAGTTCTCCGAACCGGGCAAAAAACCTGAGTGTAACTCGCATTATCCCACCAACTCCCTGTTCCCGATCTCCCCGCAGACGTTGCAGGATGGATCCTGTTCCAGTGCAATCTCATCGACACAGGCCCGCATTCCGTCCCAGAGGAAGAGACGGTTCGCAAGCAGCTCCCCGCTCCCGACCACGTATTTCAGCACCTCTGTCGCCTGCACCATGGCGATCAGCCCCGG
>DUGL01000202.1:0-821 GCA_013331415.1 Methanoregulaceae archaeon
GTGTCAGGAAATGCAACGAGCTTCATCTGTTCGGCAGTAGAGCTGTACCGCTCCATTGACCGGCCGAGGAGAACCGGTTTTCTCCCGATCTCGTGGGCACATTCGGCGATGGTCTTGACCCGGGCGATATGCGATGAGAACGTACTGACCACGATCGCGTTCTTGTCATCCTCGTAACTCGTGATGGTGTCACGGACGAGGTCCCGTGCAATTCGTTCGCTGGGTGCACGTCCCCGGTTATCGATGTACGTTGCCTCGATGATGAGGGCGATCACCCCCTCCTTCCCGATCTGCCGGAGCCGTGCGAAATCAGGTGCCTCCCCGATAACCGGTGTCCGGTCGAGCTTGTAGTCGCACGCGTACACGATCGCACCCCGCGGCGTGTGAAGGACAACGGTTGCCGTGTCAATGATACTGTGCTGCATCCTGACAAATTCGAGGGTCAGGTGCTGCGAGAGTGTGTACTTCTGCCCGTGTTTGAGGGCAAAGAGCTTGTTATTCACCCCGAATTTCTGCTCACCCGCAATCTGCTGCCTGATCAGTTCGACGGTGTACGGTGTCCCGATAATGGGGGCATTGTACCGGTGTGCAAGCTTCGGTATCGCCCCGATGTGGTCCAGGTGTCCGTGAGAGCAGACGATGGCTTTCACGCTGCCTTCCACGGTATTCATCATCGTATCGTCGGGGATTGCCTTCATCTGGATGAGGTCCAGGGAATGCAGGTTCTCGACTTCAGCTTCCTCATGGATCATCACCTGGTCAAGGCGAAGGCCCATGTCCAGGATGACAATCTCCTTTCCGCAGCGGACGGCGGTCATATT
>DUGL01000202.1:880-4711 GCA_013331415.1 Methanoregulaceae archaeon
GCCCCGGAGAGGAACAGAGCAACCCGCAGTTCATCTGCAAATGCCGTTACTGTTCTGAATAATTCGTCTTCTCCCTGCATTGCAGGTCTGAGAAGGGGCAGGGCAACGCCGCACAGGTCAGCACCCAGTGCGATTGCCTTTGCCATGTCGATACCATTCCTGATACCCCCCGTCGCGATGATCGGGCCGCCGGTCCCGGCAACCTCGATGAGGCTCGTCACCGTGGGTAGCCCCCACGCTTCAAATACCACGGAGAGGGCCGGGTGTCCGGGCTTGCCTGATACCGGTGGTTCCGGAACGGTCCTGAGCCCTTCAACCGCTGCCCACGAGGTTCCACCCCATCCACCGATATCTATCGCATCCGCACCGGCTTCCCAGAGGAGCCGGGCCGTGCCTGCCGCTATCCCGCTCCCGGTCTCCTTCACGATCACCGGCACCCTGAACCCGTCACAGAGATCACGGATCGCCGCAAGGCATCCCCGTGCATCGTGGTCGCCTTCCGGCTGGACCGCTTCCTGCAGGAAATTGAGGTGAACTGCTATCGCATCGGCATCGATCATGGCAACGGCACGCTCAGCCCACTCGGACCCATGGTCGCGGAGCTGGACAGCCCCGATATTGGCAACGAGGAACGCTTTTGGCGCCTCCTCCCGCACGATCGAGAACGTGTCCTCAAGGTCAGGGTTCTCGAGCGCCGCACGCTGGGATCCGACCCCCATACCCAGCCCAAACCGGTCTGCAGACCGTGCGAGGGCGCAGTTCACCTCTTTTGTCCCGGGATGACCCCCGGTCATCCCGGCAATGAACAGGGGTGATGCGCAGGTATGACCGAGAAATTCGACCGTGGTATCGATGAAGTCGAGGTCGCATTCCGGGAGTGCATCATGAACGAGACGGACATCGGAAAAACCCGGATCGCCCCGTTCAATGTTCTGCTCAAGGCAGATGCGGAGATGGTCAAGCTTTCTCGATGACGTCGAATGCTGTTCCCGCACCATACTATCCCCCCTTCACCACGGTTCCCCCGTGCGGCCTCCCCTCAAGGAAGGCCCCGATCTGCGTTGCATGAAAAATCTCTGAACAGGTGCCGGCCCGTGCCAGCTCGAGGAGTTCGGTGATCTTCCCCCCCATACCCCCGGTGACATCGGTATGCAGGGAACTGCCGATCCTCACCTGCATGGCAGTCTCCGGTGTCAGGACCGGGATGACAGCTTCCCCGGCGAGTACACCGGCAACATCGGTCGCAAGCCCGATTCGGCTGAAACGGAGCGCACGGCCGAGGAAGGCCACGATCTGGTCACCTGAGATGATGGTTGCTCCCCTCACCCCGTCCATCACCACATCCCCGTGGAGCACCGGCACCATGGATCGGGAGAGCATCTCCCGGATATGGCGGTGTTCCATCGCTACTATCCGGCCATTCTCTGCGTAGCAGAGATGGAGCGGGTGGAGGCCGACTGCCTCGACAGCCTGCTCACGCAGAGCGCTCACCAGTGCATCGTTCAGGCGCCTGACCGCCCGGTGGGTCACAGATACCCCCTCCAGGTTCTCCTGCGAGAGGCCGTCCATCAGGCGGTACCGCTCTGCCTCAGGATGCCCGCAGGACCCGGCCCCATGAATAATGAGGAGCGGGACATCCCGGTGACCGCCAATCTCCCTGCAGATCATCGCGATGTTTTCCCCATTGATCTCCCCATGACTACCCTTCCTGGTCACCACGCTTCCACCCAGCTTGAGCATGAGAGGTTCAGGCATCTTTCTCTTTCCGCGCTCCCTCGGTATCGATAGTCGTGGAAAATGCACGGGCATCGCAGGACTCGATCGCCCCGGCCACCTTGCTCTTGAGGTGCTTGGGGCAGATCGCTATCATGCAGCCACCACCACCCGCCCCGGTCAGCTTGGCCCCGTATGCACCAGCCATGCGGGATGCGAGAACCAGGCGGGAGAGCTGGGTATGTCCAACCCCCAGCACTTCGAGCAGCGCATGATTCATGTTCATCAGTTCCCCGAGTTTCTGGGGATCGGTCATGTGATGCAGGGCTGAGAGTGAGATCGCCCCGATCGCATCGAGAACCGGGTTGCAGACCTGGGGGTTGGTCTTCCTCATCATGGCAACGAGTTCAACCATCCGTGCCGTGTTGTGCTGGACCATGGAGTTGCCCACCACCAGGTGAAAGTTCTGCGGGGCCAGCCGTCTCCGGGCCGTTCCCGTGATGAGGACCAGGCCGCCAAAGGTAGATACCGTGGTGTCAGTCGGGCTTGCTCTCCCCTTCTGCACCTTCTTCTCAATGGCAAATGCCATGTCCGCTATCTCCTCCTGCCGGTATTTTTTCCCGAACTCGTCGTTGATGGCCGAGAGGGTGGCAACGGTTACCGCTGCAGATGACCCGAGACCTGATGAGCTGGGGAGCTGGGAGTTGACATAGACACTCCCCCTGACCCCCATCTCCTGGAAGCAGTTGTCGATGTACGGGGACTTGGCATGGTGTGCTGACCTGCTCTTCCTCACCGTCACAAAGACCCGGGGCCTGATGGCCATGGCGATACCAGGCTTCCCGTAGACCACGGCATGTTCGCCAAACAGGAAGACCTTGCCTGGCGCACTCCACGTTGCCACCCTTACATCACCGCAATGGCCCCATATCCAACCACGTCGGCATCACCGGTAACATCACCGCTGGTCGCATACCTGATCAGGTGACCTTCGCGGGCGCCGCGTTCACGGCATGCAATGCACATCGCTGCGATCGGCCCATATCCGCAGGCACTGAGCCGTCGTTCCGCGATCCGCCGGTAGAACTCCGGGATATCCAGGGTGGAGAGTGCGTCGATCGCATACAGGTCATCCCCCCTCGCTTTCGCGAGCGGAACGTAGTGCGAGAAATCGCTTGAGGCAACGATCCGGATATCCTCCCGCTCTTTTTCATACACTGCATCCAGGACCGTTCCTGCCAGCCTCTCAGCACTCAGAACGTCCTGGTCTCCCATCAGGATCGGGAGGATCCGCGCCCGTGGAAACCGGTATTTTATGAAAGGGATCTGCACCTCGATCGAATGTTCATCGCGGTGTGAGATCTCATCGACCTCAAGATTGAGGGCAGAACCAAGATCGGTGTCGGTATCCACGATACCAAGCGGGGTCTCCCACGGGATCTGCGAGGTGCAGGTCCGAAACCCGTGGTGGCTTGGCCCGATAATGATGAAGGTGCCGGAAAATGCCACCGAAAAAGCCGCGAATGCACTGGCCGCCACGTCACCGGAATAGGGGTATCCGGCATGAGGTGCTACCACACCCTGTGCATCCAGCCCGGGCTCTTTGCCGCGGTACAACCGCTCAAGCAGCTGTTCGAGATGATGGGGATCCCTCGGATAGAACATGCCTGCGACTGAGCATGGACGAATCTTCATCGGATCTCCCTCTCTTCCTCCACGTATTTAAAGATCAGTCTCGAAGTCCTCTATCGTAAGCGACGTGCTGATGTTACGGAGCCTGAGCATCTCGCGGGTGAGGAGGAAGTATACCATGGACAACGCTTTTCTTCCTTTGTTGTTGGTGGGGATGACCAGGTCCGTATAGCTCGTCATATTGTTGGTATCACAGAGGGCCACGATCGGGACACCGCTCTGAACTGCCTCCTTTATCGCCTGGGAATCACCGATAGGATCGGTCACCACGACTACTTCAGGTTCCATGTACCCGTTCAGGTTCTGGTTGGTGAGCATCCCGGGAATGAACCTCCCGGTCGCCGCTGTTCCCCCTATCGTCTCTGCAAATTTTTTTGCCGGGTACTGACCGTACTGCCGCGAGGTCACGACCAGGATCTTCGGCGG
>DUGL01000202.1:4721-35751 GCA_013331415.1 Methanoregulaceae archaeon
CGGTAGATAAACCGTTTCATATCCTTGCTCTTCTGCTGGGTGCCGATATGTACCCCGGCCGCAAGGTACTCCTCGACCGGGACAAGCGGCTCATCCATCTGGATTTCCATCTCGTTTTCCGTCATGCTATCTGTTCCTCGATTCGTATAAGTTCGTTCAATTTTGCCGTCCTCTCGCCGCCAACAATCCCTGTCTTTAAAAAGACTGACTGGAAGGCGGTTGCAAGGTGGGCGATGGTCATATCGGTCGTCTCGCCGGATCGGTGGCTCATGACGGTATCCATCCCGTTTCTCTGGGCAAGGTGGATGGCCTCGAAGGTATCCGAGAGCGTCCCGACCTGGTTGGGTTTTATCAGGACACAATTCGCTGAACCCTGTTCTATTCCGTCCGCGATCCGGGAAGCGCTGGTGACAAAAATGTCATCACCGCACACGAGGCAGCGATCCCCGACCTGGGCCGTCAGTTCGGCAAACCCTGAAAAATCCTCCTCGTGGAGGGGATCCTCGATGTAGATCAGGTCATACCGGTCCACGAGTTCGCCGAGGTAGGCTATCTGATCCTCGGTAGTGCGGTCCATATCACGGTAGTGGTAGGTACCGTTCTCCTGCCAGAGCTGGGATGCAGCGAGATCCAGGCCCATCCGGATGCTTATGTCGCGCTCGTCAGAGACCATGCCGGCTGCCTCCGAAACGATGTCGAACGCTTCGGCATCCGTGATGCGGGGTGCCCAGGCCCCTTCATCACCTTTTCCACAGGACTTCCCCTGCTTTTTGAGGAGATCACGGACCGTCCGGTGCACTGCTGCATTGGCAAACACGGCTTCTCTCGGCCCTGAAGCTCCCGTCGGTACGATCAGGAACTCCTGGATCTCGGTCGCGTCCGGAGCATGGGCTCCACCCCCAACCACGTTACCGAGGGGAAGGGGCAGGGAGGGAATAAACACCCCGCCCAGGTACTGGTAGAGTTCAAGACCGGTGGATGTTGCCGCAGCCTTAGCATTGGCAAGGGAAATGGCTACAGCCATATTCCCTCCGAGATTTGAGAAATCCCCGGTCCCGTCAACCTCCCGGAGAATCCCATCGATACCCGTCTGGTCCCGGGAGTCCTCACCGATGAGCAGGGGGACGAGGTTCTTCTCGGCAAAGAGAACAGCCGCTCCCGGCTCTTTCACCTTCGCCTCGTATAACCCGGTACTGGCTCCACTCGGGGCTGCTGCCCTGCCAAAACCGGTCTCGGTATAGAGATCTGCTTCGACTGTGGGATTGCCCCTGCTGTCCAGTATGGTTCGTAAGCGGATCTCACAGATAATTGTCATGGAATCCTACTTCCTCTTTACCGTGATGGGGATAACGTTCTGCGCAAACTCCTCAAGTGCGATCTCCAGAGGATCGATCTTTGCAGTCCTGATAAGTAACGGGGCACCCATCGATATTTGCAGAGCACGTGCTCCAATGATGCGGGCTCTCTCATACCGGGTGTACGACTCTGTCATATAACCTCAAATTGTTCCATAAATACTGAAATGGGGTCGCTGAGATTCGAACTCAGGTCACAGCGTCCCGAACGCCATAGGATAGACCAGGCTACCCCACGACCCCTCACTGATACGGGTTGAGATCATCAATTATCTCCTTGTGTGTCAGTAACATCCGCCGGCAGCAGTACCGCTCCAGGTGGAGGTCGTCGAGGATCTCTTTGAGATCCTCCCCTGCCTCCTGACGACGCTTGAACTCTTCGTATACCGTGGATATTACTTTCCCACAGGTGAAACACCGCACTGGTATCATAACGGTCCGATCTCCTTTTTCATTTCGACAGATTAACGATAAGACTTTTGGAATTTCTTCCTTGCACCCCGTCCGTGGGGTTTCTTCGATTCTTTCTGCCGCGAATCGTTCACCAGGAGTGAACGGTCGTACGAGAGATAGACATCCTTGATACGGGGATCATTGTACCACTTAAGGATACCCCGTGCAAGCGCTGTCCGGATAGCTTCTGCCTGCCCCATGATCCCGCCGCCATGAACATCGATAGCAACATCAATGCCGGAAATGGCGTCAGGTATCAGGAGGAGCGGCTCAGATATCTTCAACCGGACCATCTCGTTTGGGTAGATCTCGAGCGGCACCGAGTTGATCCGCACGATCCCGGTACCGGTGCGAAGCGTCGCCCGTGCGATTGCGGTCTTTCTCTTTCCACTTGTATTAACAACCTTAACCATGCTCTGTGCCTCTCCTTAGTATTTCGCTCCAAGGAACGTACTCACTGCACCCACGGTCACAAATTTCGGGCCGTTCAACCGGTCCATGTGCGCATCCCCGGGTATCTCCCGTTCGCTGCCGGTAAATTCACCAGGAACACCCACATAAACCCTGACCCGCTTGAAGGCATCACTCCCGGCAGCTCGCTTGTAGGGGAGCATCCCCCTGATGGTCCGTTTCACGATATGATCCGGTCGGCGCGGGAAGAATGGGCCCCCTTCCCGTGACCCCCTGCTCCTCTTCTGGTTGTAGTTGGCAAGCACCCGTGCCCTGCTCCCGGATATGACGACTTTTTCCGCATTCACGATAGCGATCTCCTCGCCGCTCATCGCCCTCCGGGCAACAATACTGGACATCCTCCCGAGAAGCAGCCCGTCACCATCTATTACTGTTACCATCCCAATCACCTCAGTATACGTACTCTGCTCCCCGTGGGGTTTGCTGAAACCAGCTGTTCAATGCTCATGCATTCGCCCTGTGCTTCCCGGATCTTTGCTGATGCCGATTCGGAAAAATTCAGTGCTGCAACGGTCACCGACATCTCAACCATACCGGTCCCGAGTACCTTGCCGGGGACGATGATGGTCTCCCCATCTGCGGCATACCGGTTGATCTTGCTCAGATTGACCTCCGCGTAATTCCTGCTCGGGGCCTCAAGGCGGTCGGCAATATCCCGCCAGATATTCACATCGTTCTCTCTTGATGTGGCCTTTAAGAGGGCGATGAGGGTCGTGAGGCGGGGGTTTGTCTTCTTGTTCGTCATCTTACTCATCCCGGGTCTCTCCTGCTATCTCTTGTACCTGTGCTGAAAGTTCGTCCGACTGGGTCCTGATATATTCCAGTGCCTGCCCGATGATCTGCCGGAACGCGAGAGAGCCGTCTCCCTCTACCACGAAGAGGAACCGTGTGTCATCGGTCGTCACGACAATGGCGGGTTCGTCACCGATACCGGTGTTTATGCAGGCACGCTCGCAGAGCCGGCAGAGGGAGCAGTCTTCGAGCTTCCCCTCCCTGGTGGCAACCATCCCGTCCCTGATCTCGAGGATGTCCCGCGGGCACTGGTCAACGCACTGCCCACACCCGTCACACTGGCCGCTGATCGTGATGACCGGGTACAGTTTATATCCACACGCAGTGGTGGGTTGCCATTTTGCGTGTTCCCTCCCGGAAGATACCACGGCCCGTGCTTCAAGCACCACTTTCTGGTCCCTGACGAGCTTTACAATCGGTATCGCGGGATCGGCCGGTACGATCCCGGGGTCCTGCGATATGAGGTCCCGGGAATAGACCATGCCCGGGCCTTCCACGCTCATCGTGAAGATCACGCTGCACCCGGCACATCCTGTTCCCTCGCACGTACAGCGTGAACGGGGTACGAGGTTGATCCCGTCGCTCCGTATCGGGATGAGGCCGAGGCGGTGGGCAAGCATCTCGTCGAACAGGGCGCTCGTATTGTCGTAAATTTTTACATGCTCGATGGCGAGGGTCTGCACCTCCCCAATCATTGCCCTCCGCAGGGAGTTGGCAAAGGAGGTGGTGCACCCTTCCAGCTGGAAACGGGCCGTGTTCTCATCGAGCGCCGAGAATACGATCTCCATCAGACTCTCCTTCCCCGCCTGCCGCCCTTGCCACGGATCGAGTCGTGAGGCACCGGGGTGACATCTTCAATCCGCCCGATACGCATACCTGCCCTGGCGAGGGCACGAATCGCTGCCTGGGCACCGGGCCCAGGGCTCCGCTGTTTTCCACGGCCGGGTGCACGGACCTTGACATGCACGCCGACAATTCCCTTCTCCATCGCGGTCTGCGCAACATTGGTCGCCATCTGCATTGCTGCGTAGGGGGAACTTTCGTTGCGGTCCTGCTTCACGACCATTCCACCACTGCTCTTGGTAACGGTCTCGGCTCCGGAGAGATCCGTTACCGTGATGATGGTGTTGTTGAATGATGCATAGATGTGGGCAATTCCCCACTTGTCCTTCTCGCCTGCCATGTCTACCTCCCCGGTTTTATGATCCGTGTCTTCTCTGCGTGGTCAGGAGAGGCAAGCGGAGACTTCCCATAGTACGTGATCTGGCTCTCCTCGGCCCTGGTCACCCGGTACCCGGGAATACTGCACCGCTTTCCGTTGATTGCTACGTGACCGTGGGTGATCAGCTGGCGCGCCTGTTTCGGAGACCGGGCAAGTCCCTTCCGGTACACGATTGTCTGAAGCCGCCGTTCGAGACCCTGCTGGATTTTCAGGGCCAGGACATTGTCAATGTCAGCGTCAGGTCCGAGAAGCCCGACCCGCTGCATGTGCTCGATAAGTTCGTTCTTTTTGCGTTCATACTCCGCCTGATCTGTCCCTGTTGACATGACCGCAAGGAGGTCCCGGGCCGCTTTCCGATAGCGCCTGAGAGTGCTCTGGGCTTTCCAGACCTCCCGCTTGTTCCGGAGCCCGTACTCGATAACCAGCTTCGTCTCCTCTTCGATCCTGGTCTTCTCGAAGGGGCGCTTGGGGGTCTGGTACTGTTTGTGGTTCTTTCCCGGATATCCCATCTTTTCACCTCAGTCCTTCTTCTTCCTGACACCAACGGTCAGTCCTGTCCGGCCGGTGGACTTTGTCCGCTGCCCGCGGACCTTCTGGCCCGTCTCGTGCCGGATACCCCGGTAGCAGCGGATCTTGCGCAGGAGGTTGATGTCCTCATCCTTTGCAGTCGTGATATCGGTCCCGAAGAGGTGTCGTGCCTCCCCGGTATACACGTCCTTGGGACGGTTCATCATCCATGCAGGTACCTGCCTGGTATAGGTGTCGACGATCTCGCGGATACGATCAACGTCATCATCCTTGAGGCGCCCCATGATCTCCTTCTCGTTCACCTTCGCCAGCGTGGCGATGATCTGGGCGGTGTGCATGCCAACGCCCCTGATCCCGGTCAGCGCGATGTGGACAGGTTTTGTCCCATCGAGGTCAGTGTTGCTGACCCGCACGAAATACTTTATATCTTCTTCCTGAGCCATCCAATCCCTCGGTTTATGAACATTTTGGAGCGCTGAGGGAGGGATTTGAACCCTCGAGTCCCAAGGGGACACAGGTTTAGCAAACCTGCGCCATACCAGGCTTGGCTACCTCAACTGGAGAATCTCGCGCCTCTCGGCACTCGCAGCACACACCAGTGCCGCTCCATGAATGGTGCATCATTATTTACAAGTATCGGATAATAACCCTTTGGTCTCAGCAGAGCCCCGGGAAAAAAAGATTTTTCAGGGGCTGCGTTTCCCAGCCCGTCTGACCTTTCTCGCTATCAGCCCTGATACAACCAGGGGGAGCGCGATCGTCGCATCACAGAAACACTGCACACGGGGTGCCTGGGGAGCCTCTTTACCCCAGCTGATGCCCTCTTCGAACGTGCACCCGGAGAGACCCCCCCAGTGCGGGGCATCGGTGGTATACTGGATCGCATACGCATGGCCTTCCTGCCCGGCATCGTACATATCCGCAATAACCTGGGTCTGCTGAATGAAGTTTTTCGGGACGCCGCCGCCGACATAAACCACTCCGGTCTTTTCCGACCCCTCGACCATGCGGGCTATCTCGTCAACATCTGCAATCTGGTCGATATGAGCCTGTATCCCGTTCCTTCGTGCAACCATTAGCCCGATTCCGATCGATGAATCGCAGAGCGCGGGGATGAAGACCGGGACATTCTTCGCGATGCATGTCGAGAGGAGCGAGGTGCGGTCCGGGTATCCCGCGATCATCCATTCACCGAATTTCCGGATAAATTCTGCTGAAGAGCAGGAGAACGGAGCGATAGTTTCGGCAAATTCCGCGAACCTGAGGTCGATGCCCCGGAACTCTTCCTCAAAGGCAAAAACATCATAAATCCGGTCGATGCCTTTCGAGAAGAGCTCGGCGTCATCCACATGGTGGTGACCAAGGTAGTGGTTGACGCCAAAATGCTCGCAGACGTCGTGAAAGATATTCGCTCCGGTAGAGACGATGATATCCACGTACCGGTTCTCCACGAGATCGATCAGGCACTGCTGCATACCGGCAGGGATCATGGCTCCCGACAGACCGAGGAGGATGGTACAGCCGGGATCCTCGCACATCCGGGTCCAGACCTCGAGAGACTCCCCGAGTTTCCTCCCCTGAAACCCGGTGGCACTCATCCCATGAAGCAGCCGGGAGAGATCATTTGTCGGTAGAACAGGCGTCCTGGGTTTCATGGTCATACCTGCTACATTCGTTTTTTGGCGATGATGATAAGCATTGTTGAAAGGAGACCCGCGGGGATCCCTGGACCTCGCGGGAGAGAGAGATTAAAGGGCTCTGATAAGTGATTTGCGCGTGACAAGACCTGCAAGACAGTCGTCCCGGGTTACCGGCACAGCACTGATATGCTTTGAGACCATCAGGTCGATCACGGCATCTACGGGTACACCATCAGGGACAGAGAGTACCGGCTTACTCATGATGTCCTTCACGAGAAGGTTTCTGATCCGGTGGTCCTGGTGCTTGTCATCCACGATCTCCCGGAAGTTTCTCATCGCCACAGCAACGTCGGTCTCGGTCACGATCCCGGCCACCTGGTCCTGATCGGTAACAATGAACTGGGTGATGTGGTCATCAAGCATCCGCCTGCGCAGGTGCACGACCCGTTCTTCGATATCGATGGTGCAGGCTTCCTCCATGACATCCTCAAGGGCAGCATTCGGACGATACACCTTCAGCAGGTCTTCTGCACTGACCTTTCCGATCAGACGGTGATCCTCATCATAGACAACCACCAGTTTATAAGCCTGGAGGAGCGGTACCAGTATCTCGATATCCTGGTCAGGGTAGACCGTGGTAAAATCCTCTTCAACCGTATTTGCCACATGGATTGAGTTGGGGGAGATCGCCGAGTTGTGCTTCATTCCGAGCTTCTCTGCGACACTGCCCCGTGATACCGTGCCGACAACCGCATTGTTGTTCACCACGATGAGCGGGTCGATACCCTGGTCAAGCATTTTATCGAGCGCTTCAGTGATTACCGCAGACTTCGCTATGGTAACCGGACGTGACATAACATCTTTGACAAAAAGTTCTTCGGTCATTGTGCAACTTCCCTGATAATATCGTCTCTCTTGATTATTCCCCTGAGGCCATCCTGATCAACAACAACAAGGCTGTTGATACCCTCATCACGCATCCGCGAGACCGCTTCCCTGACAGTCGTGCCGGGAGCGATAGTCACAACCGGGCGTGACATCAGATCTTCTGCAACAGCCGCGATCTTGTAGACATACCGGAGCTGCTTCTTCCCTCCCGGCTCTTCCTTCCTGAGCTGGGTGACATCCTTTACCGGGAGACGTGCCTTCTCATCGAGATACATGAAGAATGCCAGGTTACTCTCGGTGATGATCCCGGCAAGGGTGCCATCGCTGTTCGCGACGACCACCTTATCGTTTCGCTCCCGCATCAGGTCGATGACATGGTCAAGCGAGTGGTAGCGGCTGATAGTAATCACGTCCTCCATGATATCCTCCACGTGAGCTGAGAGCGCGCCGACCATGGCAGATTTCATCAGGTCCGATTTTGTCAGGATGCCCACCATCCCTGATGCATCAACGACCGGGATGCCTGAGATATCGCGATCGAGCATGAGCGATGCGACCGCACTGATACTGGTATCCATGGTGACCGTGACCGGATCCGGCGTCATCAGGACAGATACCGGGATACTGTCGATCGGTCTTCGCCGCCATATCGGCTCAGTCTGCCGGAGCCGGTACCCGATATCTTTCTTTGTAATGATGCCGGCAAGCCCGGAGTCCTCATCGACAACCGGGAGCCGGGATATCTTATGCTTCAGCATGAGGTTGCGTGCCCGCGCAACCGTATCCCCGGGACTCACGACAAAAACCGGGGAGTTCATCACATCACCTGCTCTCATTTCATGATCACTTCCGTGCGAGTGCTTTCACGATATCGAACTCGGTTATGAGACCGACAAGCCGTGTATTCTCAATAACCGGGAGTGCCCCGACATTTTTTTCAAGCATTTCCCGGGCTGCTTCGTTGATGCTCTTTTCGGGTGACGTGGTGAAGAGTTTTCCTGATACCAGGTTCCGTACAGGAAGACCCATCACTTCTGCGACATCCCCGGTCACCAGTTGCTCAAACACCTTCTTTGTACCCAGATATTTCATGATGTCTGTCGTGGTGATGATCCCATACAGGACATCGTTGCTCACGACCGGGAGTCTCCGGAACCGGTGTGTCGTCATATCCCGGGTGACGGTCC
Organism: Methanoregulaceae archaeon; assembly: GCA_013331415.1. GTDB lineage: Archaea > Halobacteriota > Methanomicrobia > Methanomicrobiales > Methanospirillaceae > UBA9949 > UBA9949 sp10516u. The sequence continues at coordinate 13,258 of DUGL01000202.1, forward strand.
CGATGGGGCAGTCCGGATCAGTGACCCGGAGGGATGTGCTCATGACATCGTTGACCGAGAGGGTGACCTTCTCTGTGGCAAGGACCTTCATCACATCACGCTCGGTGGCAATGCCAACGAGTACACCTTCACCGTCAACAATCGGCATCCCTCCGACTCTACGATTGACGATAATATCGATGGCGTCATTGATCGTGGCAGAATCCGGGAGGGTGGTCATCTGCTGGGTCATGATGGCACGGACATTCTCATTGATAGCAGACAGGAGATTTCCCCCATGCTTGACCTGCACCAGGTTAAACTTGTCGCCCCCGCCCATGAAATTGATGATATCTCCGGACGTGATGATACCACGAAGCTTCCTGCTCCCGGCATCTACGACCGGAAGCCTCCTGAATCCGCATTCAGTCATGGTTTCTACTGCGGCAATGATCGGTATCGTTGGCGGGACTGAAACCACTTCCCGCGTCGCGATTGCCATGATCTCCCCTTCGCGGGACACGATGTGGGACTTGAATTCTACCGGTCCACGATCGAGCTTTCCTGGCATCTTCAGGAGTTTGTCGCTCTGTTTGTAATTACGGTCATTCGAATGCATATCATCCCTCGTTGTATGGTTATTTGTTCAGAGGAGTGCCCGGGCACAGTTCTTTCCAGGGGTGCCATATCATCCTTTTGTCCTGGATCTCATGAAAGACGGGTCAGGACATCGTGCCGGTCGATGATGCCGACGACCAGTCCTTCCTCAACTACCGGCAGACGGCTTATGTCGTGCCTGACCATCAGGCTGGCAGCCGCGGCAACAGGCTCATCCGGTCCGATGGTATAGACCGGTGCCTTCATGAGGCTTTCCACCGCTATGGTGCATTCAGCTCCCGTGCGCCAGCGCCCGTCCTTGAGGAGGTCGCGGCGGGATATCATCCCGATAACGGTCTTTTTCTTCACAACCGGGAATGCCGTATACCCGCTGTCTACTATCAGCGTATGGATCCGCTGCACAGTATCTGATGGAGTGCAGGTAACGACATCCTGTGTCATGCAATCGCTGACGAGACCCTGCAGCCGCTGCATCGTGATGACAACCGGAAAGAGTTCTGATAGGGGTACACCTCCCAGCAGGAGACCCTGGTCATCCACGACCGGTACACTGTCGGTCCTGTTCTCCCGGATGACGACCAGGACATCCCTGACCGGGTCGCCGGGATGAACCGGGGTGATATTTTTCCGGAACCCATCGATCGTCACATTTGATTTGGTGGCCGTTACACGGAGAACATCGGTAATATCGATATACCCGAGGAGTTTTCTCTTCCCGTCATGCACAAACGCCTCACGGCATACATTGTCGCGGAGTGTCTGGCGTGCCTTGGTTATGTGATCATCGGAACGGAGCAGGGGGAAATCTACCAGGAAATCCATTGCCCGTTTCATTGAAGGAGTTCCTCCTCCCGGCAGGTCGGACAGATCATCACGTTGTCGAGCCGGCGGAGATCATCAGACATCTGCCCGCACCGGTTGCAGAGCCCGACATCAACCTCCTCAAGCCGGTTGATCTCGATGAGATCGTTCATAAGCTCGTTGATCTCAGTCGATACGGTAAGGATGTCACGGACGGTCACGATCCCGATGACCTTATTCTCTTCATCGACGACCGGCAGCCTGCGCACGCGGTTGCGTATCATCATGTGCGCAGCATCGCGCACGGTCTTATCGGATCGTACCGTGATAAGCGGAGTACTCATGACCTCTTTTACCAGAACTTCCCCAGGTTTTCGGTCCTTGGCTACCACCTTGCAGTTGATGTCTTCTTCGGTAACAATACCGATGGGGAGGTTGTTCTGGAGCACGATGCAGCTCCCCACCTCATCACGGCACATGGCCATTGCTGCCCGTGCCACCGAGGCGTCAGACTGTATGGTGGTGGGGTTTCCCTTCATCACCTCTTTCAGCTGCACTCGGGTTTCAAACCGGATCGAGTCTGAGGTTTTTTTCAATCAAGCACCCCCGTAATGCGTCCCGGAGATACCGGGACATGCACTATCCATTACTGCGAGCCATCAATATTAACTAATCGATGTATATAAAAACTCCCTGACCTGTACAGCAGCCCGGGAGACATAAAAACCATAATAACAGCTCCGTTCTAAAGGGTACATGAAAATATCCGGATCGGCGGGAGTATAACCCGGTCACCAGCCGTTCCGAGGTGATGTATGAGTATTTTTGTCCAGGCCAGAAACCGTGTATCAAAATTCCTGATGGCGTTTTTCAGGAAGCGGCGTTCCCGCATCGGGATATACGGACCACCCAATGCCGGGAAGACCACCCTGGCCAACCGGATTGCCCGTGACTGGACCGGTGAACTGGTCGGGCCGGTCAGTGAGATCCCGCATGAAACCCGCAGGGCAACCAGAAAACAGGACATCACCATCACCGGAAACAACGGGAGCAGCATAACCATCGACATCGTTGACACTCCGGGTGTAACCACGAAGATCGATTACAAGGAATTCCTGGAATACGGTGTTGGCAAGGATGAAGCAGTCACGCGGGCCCGCGAAGCCACCGAGGGAGTCGCCGAAGCGATGCACTGGCTCCGTGAAGATATCGACGGGGTTATTTATATGCTCGATTGCACGGAAGATCCTTTCATGCAGGTGAACATCATGATGGTCGGGATCATCGAGAGCAGGAAATTACCGGTCATTATTGCTGCAAACAAGATCGATCTCCCTGATGCGAGTCCCCAGCGGATACGGAGCGCTTTTCCCCAGCACCCCGTGATCCCCATCTCCAGCACCGAGGGGAGCAATATCGAGGAACTGTATGAGAAGATGGTGTACCATTTCGGGTGAGGATCCATGCAACAGGGTGTACAGATAGACCTTATTTCCGGCGAGCGGCTCTCAAAACTGACCTCAATGGAGAAGATTCACATGATTCTCGATAATGTCAGGCAGGGAACAATAGTTATCCTTGAGAGAGGGCTTGACCCTGAGGAGCAGAGTAAACTCATCGAGATGACCATGCACGAGATCCTCCCCGATGGTTTCAACGGTATTGAGATCGAGAGCTACCCGTCTCATGAAGTGGCGCCGGGATTCCTGCAGCGTCTTCTTGGTAAATCTACCCCGGAGTCGCGGTTGACGGTCATCGGCCCTGCAAACCAGCTCCGGATGATCAGGAAAGACAAGGACCTGATCAGCGCCTGGGTCTCCTCCCGGTGAAGGTATGGTGCACACCTGCGCAAAATGCGGAAAAGTATATCCTGATTCATCTGACGATATCCTCGCCGGCTGCGCTGTATGTGGCGGGAAAAAGTTTTATTTTGAGCGCCCGGGGGCCCGTACACCAGATACCCGCATGAACACGAAACCGGACCCGGTTCACGGACCGACCCCCGGCGCATCGGATCAACCTGAATCTCCCGAAGAACCTGGTGAAGAGGACCGGTTCTCGCGGGTGGAAAGTATCCGGATAATCGGCCCGGGAACCTATGAACTCAATATCGAGAAGATGGCACAGTCGGATGACCGTGTTGTCGGGCTGGGCCGTGAAGGAAGCTATGCGGTCGATCTCCTCTCCATGGCCGGGACAAAGAAGAAAAAGAAGGCAGAACGATAACTGCTGCATCCGTTCATTTTCCCTTTGTATTTCCTGAGTTCACCATCCGCAAACCCGGACCCCGTGGGCGCCTGAGCTATCTATAACTCAGGAGACACCCTGATTTCCGCCTGCTCCCCCCGCACCAGGTTCTCCATGGATTGGCATCGCAGATTCCAGGGGAAAATACTGCTCAGTATCCCGTGTGCAGCATTCATGATTCAGACGACCATGATCCTGGTACTCCGTGAAGGATCGTAACCCGGGAGAGCACCAGCGGGACCCTGCCTGGGGGGATGCGAGAGAAAAACCACATGATTTTCTTCGAGAAACACGCATACGAGATGAAAATGCCGGATGCATTTCCAGAGAAAAAGATTTCTTCGGGACCGGGCCCGGATCATGTCCTGTTCAGCTGATATTTTCCACGCTGTATCCCTTCTTTGCGAGGAGATCCTTGACCCGTTCCTTGTGGTTTCCCTGGAGCTCGATCGAGCTCTCCTTCACGGTTCCACCACAGGCAAGTTTTCCCTTGAGATATTTCGAAAGGTCCTCGAGGTCGATATCGGTAGGGTCAAGACCCTCGATCACGGTGACCTCTTTTCCATATCTCCGCCTGTTAACCTTCACGTTGATCCTTTGCTGCTCTTTTGCTACCTCCTCACAGATACATAGTTCCTTCGGTAGTCCACACGTCGGACAAATCCCACCGTTCATTACCAAGTACGTTCAGGCTCTCGTTATATATTTGTTGGCATTACCAGGGACCGGCCCTGCAGCTCTTCTGCAAAGAGCGGGAGTGGCTGCACCCTGCGAATGAGATGGGCACACGTGGGGAAAGCTCCGCTGATCATTCCTTCGCAGGAACATCTACCCTGCAGGCTCCGCACCCTCTCATGAGGACCTGGTCTGCCCTGCTGTTGTACCGGTAGACGGTGATCCCTTTACAGCCAAGCTCGCGGGCAAGGAGAAAGATCCCCGAGATATCTGACGGGGTTGCATCTTCGGGGATATTGACCGTCTTTGATACGGCATTGTCGACATACTGCTGTACGGATGCCTGCATCCTGACATGAATTTCCGGTTCAATTTCGGGCGCGGTACGGAACAGCTCTTTTACGTGGTCCCCGATCGGCAGATCCTGGACACTGCCGGTCCTTTTAACCCGCTCCATCAGGGAATTCCCGCCTGGCATCGATCCGATACAGCGGGCAACTGCAGGGTGGACGAACCGGAGCACGGTTCCATTGATGGTCCTGGAAAACGCAAGTGAGAAGAGCGGCTCGATCCCGCTGCTGGTCCCGGCAATGAGGTGGAGAGAGCCGGTCGGGGCAACGGTTGTCACAGTCGCATTGCGCATCGCATGCGTGTACCAGCTCTGATCAATCGCAGGAAACGATCCCTTGCGGGTTCCGATCTCCTCTGATGCCGCATGGGCCTCTTCCTGGATATGGCGCATCATCCCTTCCGTGCAGGAACGTCCTTCCGGCGAAGCGTATGCTACATCCATACTGATGAGAGCATCAGCAAGGCCCATCACCCCGAGCCCGATCTTGCGGGTGGCACGTGATCGCTCCTGAATTTCAGGAACAGGGTAAGAATTGGCATCAATTACGGCGTCAAGGAACGCTACCCCGGACCTCACGACCCCTGAGAGGAGCTCGGTGTCGATTTCACCCTGCCGGACGCACCGGGCAAGGTTGACACTCCCCAGGTTGCAACTCTCGTAGGGCAACAGCGGCTGTTCACCGCAGGGATTGGTCGACTCGATTGGGCCAAGGCCCGGTACCGGATTTTTTTCATTGATCCGGTCAAGGAAGAGAATCCCGGGATCCCCGCATTCCCAGGCGGCAGTACAGAGCTCGTCCCAGATCTCCCTGGTTTCGAGGGTCTCCCAAACCTCACCGTTCCGGGGATTGATGAGCTCATACTCCGCGTTGCCGGCAAGCCTCGAAAAGAACGTATGATCAAACCCGACAGAGAGGTTGAAATTCCGGAGGCCGCCACCCCTCTTAGCCCGGATAAATTCCCTGATGTCCGGGTGCGAGCAGGCAAGCACCCCCATGTTTGCACCACGTCGTTTTCCCCCCTGTTTGAGGGCCCGGGTAGCTTCATCAAAGACCTGGATGAACGGGAGCGGGCCGCTCGCAACCCCTGCTGTCTGTCCGACAACATCTCCTGCAGGCCGTATCCGGGAGAACGAGAATCCGGTACCCCCACCGCTCTTGTGGATGAGGGCCATCTGCCTGAGCGTACGAAAGATACCGGTGATCGAATCCTCCACCGGTAATACAAAACAGGCCGAGAGCTGGCCACCCGGGACACCGGCATTCATCAGCGTCGGGGAATTTGGCAGAAAGAGGAGTTCCTCCATCATCCAGCGGAACCGCTCTCTCTCTTCTGTCCCCCCCACACAGGCTGCACGGGCAAACATCCCGGAAATGCTCTCTCCGGGAAGGAGATACCTGCTCTCGAGGAGGATCCTTCCTGCCCGGGATAATGCCATATGAAGATGAAAAGGAATCCTCATTTATTTAAATTCCGTGCACAATCTACCTAACGATAATGTCACTGCTCGTGCTCGGGACTGCATCCCATGTGGGGAAGAGCACCGTGGTCGCGGCCCTCTGCAGGGTTCTTGTCAACCGCGGCATCCGGGTCGCACCCTTCAAGTCACAGAACATGAGCCTGAACTCGTATGTGACCCGTGATGGGGCCGAGATAGGTATTGCACAGGCGATGCAGGCATTTGCAGCCCGGATTGAGCCGGACGCCGATATGAACCCGGTGCTGCTGAAACCGAAGGGGGAGAAGATCTCCCAGGTGGTTGTCCTGGGCCGCCCCTGGAAGGATCTCCCGGTCTCTGAATACTACCAGGAGACCTCCCACCTCCTTGCCATTGCGGTCTCGTCAGCAAGACGACTGATCGCCGGGCACGGGCATATCGTTGCCGAAGGGGCAGGGGGTGCTGCCGAACTGAACCTGTACACCCGGGATATCGCAAATATCCGGATCGAACGCGAACTTGGCCTCCCTGTCATCCTTGTCGCTGACATCGAGCGGGGAGGGGTCTTTGCCCAGGTCTACGGGACCCTCTCCCTCCTTCCTGACGACATACGGCCACAGGTGATGGGGATCATCATCAACAAGTTCCGTGGAGACCCGGCACTCTTTACCGACGGGGTCCGGATCATCGAAGATCTCTGTGGCGTCCCGGTCCTGGGGGTCCTCCCGGTCCTTTCCCTCCCCCTTCCAAGCGAGGATTCGCTCTCGCTTGGAGACAAGAAGCCCGGCAACCTCCCCGTAAAGATTGCTGTCATCCGGCTCGCCCGCATCTCGAATTTCACGGATTTTGAGCAGCTCGAACGATATGCAGCGGTCAGCTACGTCCTGCCGGGATCAGACCTCTCATCCTTTGACTGTATCATCATCCCCGGGAGCAAGAACACTGTTGACGACCTCCTGGAGCTCCGGTCCAGCGGCACGGCAGGAGCGATCATCCAGGCCCGGAACCGGGGGATCGTGGTAATCGGGATCTGCGGGGGGTACCAGATGCTGGGGCAGGAGGTTGTCGATACGGGAGTAGAGTCCTGCAGGGGCAGCTACGAAGGACTCGGCCTGCTCCAGGTCACGACACATTTTTCCCGGTACGAGAAGATCACAACACAGGTCTCCCGCACAGCACGTCCTTTGGGCCCGATACTTACCCGGATCGGAACCGTGCAGGGATACGAGATCCACATGGGTGAGACCGAGCGTTCCGGAGATGATGAAGCATTTATCGGTGAAGGGGCGGTATCTCCGGACGGGATGGTGATCGGGACCTACCTTCACGGCCTCTTTGAAAACGCATCTGCCGTCCATGCCCTCATCTCGTACCTCATGGAGAAGAAAGGCCTCCCCTTCGAGCCGGAACCCTGGGACGACACACGGGACGTGTATGACGATCTTGCGAGGGAGTTCGAGCGGTATGTCCGGTTGGATCCGATACTGGCTCTGTTCAACGAAGAGATGCCACCCGGGAGGTTTTTACCCGGGCAGGGATAATAGGTGTGAGAGAATAGTATGAGCGGGTGACCGATGGCTGTCAGAATCTCCCTTACCACGGATAACGAGATGATGGAACTGGTCGACCGGTATGCAAAAGAGCATGGCGTGGACCGGAACCGGGCGCTCCTTGAGCTGATTCAGGGCGGGCTGTCCCGGCCCGACGGTGGCCAGCCGGTGAACCTGAACCATAAACGGGCTTTTGAAGAGTACCGGGATATCAAGCAGGCCGTTGACGGGATGCAGCTGTCGCTAAAGGAACTGTCCGAAGAGGTGAAACTGATCCATCACATCATCGATGTTGAATGGGGGCTGGAGATGAGACCGGTCCCCTACCAGAGCAGGAGATGGTGGGAGTTCTGGAAGAGCCAGTAGCCCTCACCCGATGACATTCATCATGCTCCGGTACCCTTCTCCCTGCCTGTCGGCGCATTTTACGGCCTGCACCGCCTTCAGGTCCACTTCTTCGCACGCCCGGTGACGCAGGCAATACGCCAGCGCTGGAGACGTGACATACTCCCCATGGACCCGGAATGCACGGGAATACACACAGAAACGGCAATGCTCAATGCTCTCATCCTTCCCGGGCAGACACGGGACCCGGCCTTTTCTGACTTCAAGGATTCGGTAATCATCATCCGGCATACTTCACTCACTCCACGCACCCTGTACTCCCTGGTCCCGAGGGAGGATTCACCGGGAGGGGCCCCTGATCCATACCTGCGTCTCCGTTCATGTTTGTACCACGTCTTTCCCCGTGAGATCCCGGATTCCTGACCTGATCTTCTCAAAGACGAGCGCGATCTCCTTCTCCAGCACTTCATTGCGGTCGGTGAGTCCCAGAAGCCGGGACTGTTGTGTCGCGATCCGCAGAGAGAGGGTCTCATCCTTTTTCCGGGCAGCCCGGAGATCAGCCTGGAGCGGGTGATCCTGGTACGCACGCTCCTTTCCCTGGAACCGGATACGTGCACCCTCCGTCCGGGCATATCCTTCCCGCACCCGGGCGCTGATATCACAATCTCCGGAGAATAGCTCTTTTTCCTCCTTATTTTTCAGAGCGATCTCACCGCTCGCGATCATACTCATCACGGGTGGCAGTGTCCTGACAAGGTTCGGCTGAAGCTGCCCTTCTTCCGGAATTCCGGCACCGGAGAGCATATGGACAACTGCCTCGATCTCCTTTGCTGCCGCAGCACCATGGATCCGGCCGAGCACCTTCTCTCCTTTCCGATAGACATGGAGCAGGACGGCAAGATCGGCATGGAGGGCCCGCTCTTCGTCATGATAGGCCTGCTGTACGTGGAGAAGCTCCTCTTTTTCACTCTTCAGAACCCCGTGCTCCACTGCTTCCTGTATCTCCCTGATCTGGTCCCTGATGAGAATTCGCTCCCGCTCGGTATTTTCGATATCCTGGCGAATCCCCGTCACCTCCGCCATTCCTGTAATCTGCTCGTCAACTGCTGCATGGAAACGGGCGAGATCGGCGCGGATACCGGCAATACGCGCCCTCCTGCTGCGGGCTGTTGCGATGACGGGAGTCATCGCGTTCATCTCTCTTCCTATCAGGTCTACCGTCTCCCGTATCTCCTTCATCTCGTCAGGGAAGACCCCCCTGAGGTACCTTCCGGGGCCAGCGAGCCCTTTCACGCATCCCTTGAGACTGTCTGTTGCAGCCAGGTAGAACTCCCCGGGATCTTCCGGCAGTTCTTTTCCCAGCGATGAGAGCATTGCCCGTTCAAACTGGGGCAGGGTATTCTTTGCGATCGTCTCCAGTTTTGGGTGATACGCTTCTTCGCGCTCCTTGGAGGCCAGGTTCTGGACCCTGGCACTGAGGTCTGAACGGAGCTGCCGTATGGCAGTTCTCTGGTCACGCGTGTTCTCTCTCTCCGTGGCGGCACTGTCCGACTCGAGGGATTCGAGAAGCCCGGGCAGTTCATCCATACCACAGGTCGCCACGACCTCTTCCGCATGCTGGCTGAAGAGATCCTTTATACGACGGAACATGTCACACACGTATCCTGGGATTCATTCATCGTTGCAGTTCACACTCTTCGCAATCGTTTCGCGCGATCTGGCGGATGCGCTCCACACCGTCTATCTCCCGGACCACGACCGCAACTTCGGGTGGGACCAGGTGCTCCCAGTCCTCCCCCCGAAGCATTCTCCTCCGGATCTCGGTCCCGCTGTGGAGCTGTCGTTCATACAGAGCGGGTGACTGGACCAAAATCCCCTCCTCCTCAAAGAGCCGCATCACGAGCGGGTTACTTGAATAGATCATGTCAAAAGGCGGCACCATGGAACGGACGTGCGCGACCCAGAGGGCATTTCTCCTGATGTCCTCGATGGGTATGACGTATATCGGGATCCGGACCTTCTGCAGTGATCCGGTGATCATGAGGATCCGCTCGCCAGCAGTGAAAGGGTTCTGTTGTTCATGGCTGAGTTGTGCACTTCCCACCCCGATGACGATTGCATCGACCTTCTTCGCTATCTGTTCAAGCACGTACTGGTGCCCGTTATGGTACGGTTGAAACCGCCCGATGTAGAATGCCCGTGTCATTGCCCCACCACCAGGTTCGCAATCTGCGCTGCGTATGCACCTGCCGTGAACCCGGCATCAATATTGACAACGGCAAGCACCGAACATGACTGGAGCATGCTTGCCAGCGCAGCCCGCCCGTGCCCCATATACCCGTAACCGGTGCTTACCGGCACCCCGATCACCGGCCGATCGACGAGTCCTGCAACAACAGCAGGGAGGGTCCCCTCCCTCCCGGCAGCGACCACGAAGACCTGGGCTTCATGACATTTTTTCAGGGCGGGAAAGAGCCGGTGGATACCAGCAGCACCGACATCATATGCCGTACAGACCCGGCATCCCATCTCCATGGCAACGACCCGGGCCTCCTCGGCCACCCTGATATCGGAAGTACCCGCCGTGATAATCCCAACGACACCCCCGCTCTGCCTGACTTCTGCTCCTCGCGAGAGGACAACCATCCGTGCCTCATCATGGCAGGTCACCATGAAACCCCCGGTTTGTGCCCGTTCCCGGAGGAGTACTGCCTGTTCCCGTGAGATGCGGGAGACGAGGCATCGTCCCGATGACCGGGCGTGGGCGAGCGCAATATCCGCAAGGTGGGAGGGCAGTTTCCCTTCGGCAAGGACCACCTCGGGGATTCCGCACCGTATGCGCCTTCCGAGGTCAAGACAGGCAAAATCCCCCACCTCCTCTATCCGCAGCGCATCGATCTCCCTCTCCGCATATTCAATGCTGATCTCACCCGCACGCACCTGCCTGAGCAGCTCCCGGAGCATTTTTGCAGCCTGCATTCCTCGCGGGTCAAGACCAGGGTTCGCATGCCATGCTGAACCCATGATCTGCCCTCAGTTCACCCCCTTGTTCCATGCTCACGCCCGACACTGTTCCGTATACTAGGACTGGTATTCCCAGTGCTTTATAAGCTTTTATCACACTCTGCCTCGCTGCGACCAGGGATGCTGAATAACTACCCTGGATTTGGAACAACGCCCGTACCCAGACGGAACAGGGATTTTGGGGGATTGATGGGTCATAACCGGTTCCTAAAAAAAGAGCTGCATTGCCGGATGTGCTCAGGGATCCGTTCACAATCAACCCCGGGAGCCACTGCCTTCAGAGGTGATGCGGGGGGGAACGCAGGGGAGCGAAGGAATGAAACGCAGATGAGACCGTTCGGTCTCAGGCATCCCTGATGGAAACCACGAACAGGGTTTTCATGCCAAAACCCGGGATATCCCAAAGACACGCGTACGGCGGACCAGTCGTAAAAAATACGATCCCATGACGACTGTTCCTGCCCGTTTGCGATGACCTCCCTGAAAAAGTGGGGTTATCGTGTGCCTTCAGGAGCCCGAAAACCAGCTGGAAAAGCGCTCAGAGAGAGATGGACGGTTGAAGGAGTATGGCAGCCGATCCCACGCGGGTGCGGGTACTGTGGTGCGTTGCGCGCTCAGGGATGCTGCGCGCTGGTAATCTTCAATGGTGAGTTTCGGCAGGGTGAAATTTGGCTCGGGAAAGATGGATGGTCCACCCGGCCCGGCAGCAGGATTGAAGGAGTGTTGCGACCCTGCCCTTGTTATGCAGGGAAAACAGTCCGCTGCGGAAGCGGTACTGATCAGCGCAATCCCGATGAGCAGGGGAACGACGAAGAGGTATATCCGGGACATGACCAGTCTTTTCCCGGTCAGATATTTAAAAATTCCTACCCGGTTATTTTCAGAGCGGGGATGAGGGTGAGAGATAGACCTGCCCGGGCATGTCCAGACGCCTGTCCGCTCATTGAGTTTAAAGCCTTTCAAAACAAAACCTGATAGGATATAAAGGGAGCAGTAACGCTGATGAATACTTCAATCCACGCACGGGTGTACCGGTTCGTACCATGACCTATCTCGTCTATATTGCCTTTTTTGGGGCAGCAGTAGTTTTTTTTCTGTGGTTACGCGATGCCCGGATCTTTTACCGGACAGGACTGCCGGGATACCGGAAAGCAGCGTACCGGGGTGTCCTGTATGGGGCCCTCGCCATTCTTGGTGTCGCCGTTGCAGTCTCCCTGCTTGAGATCCTTGGCCTTGGGCTGATCCTTGCCGCCCTGTACCTGCAGGGACGGGAGTGCAGAGAGACGGTGTGGGGGTCTGAGGGGACCCTCGACCGCGTATTCGGCCGGGCATCCGGGAGAGCCAGGACAGCAAAGAAGGGGGACTGAAACGCGATGCTCCAGAAACCACGGGGAACGAGAGACTTCCTCCCTGACGAGATGGAACAGCGGCGTCATGTCGAGGGGACTATGCGCGAGGTTGCCAGTCGGTGGGGATACCGGGAGGTGTGCACCCCGGAATTCGAGGATCTTGATCTCTTCACCATCCGTTCAGGAGAGGGAATCATCCAGGAGATGTACGTCTTCGAGGATAAAGGGGGCAGGATGATGGCACTGCGCCCGGAACTCACGGCACCGGTCCTGAGAATGTACGTGAACGAGGGCCGTACATTACCAAAACCACTCCGCTGGTACTATTTTGCCGACTGCTTCCGGTACGAGCGTCCCCAGAAGGGGAGGTACCGGCAGTTCTGGCAGTTCGGGGTAGAGCTGATAGGAGCAGACTCAGCACTTGCCGAGGCTGAGGTGATCCTCCTTGCCGATGAGATCCTCGCGGCATCCGGGATATCCTACGAGATCCATGTCGGCCACCTTGCGTTCATGCGGACCCTCCTTGCGGCACTGTCGCAGGACGACCAGAAAAAAATCCGCATGTTCCTTGACAGGAAGGATTGGGCCGGCCTCGATGCACACCTTGCTGCAACGGGAAACAGCGAACTCGGTGCTGATCTGACGGCTCTCGCTGCCTGCAGAGACCTGCAGGAAGCGTTTTCTATCACCGGACAGATGCATGAAGGCGACCGGATCTCCGAACTGTTCTCGATCCTGGACCAGTCCGGGGTCTCCTATACCCTCGACCCGGGTATTGCGCGGGGACTCGATTACTATACCGGGATGGTCTTTGAGATATTCGCCGATAACCTCGGAACCGAGAACCAGGTGCTGGGTGGCGGAACGTACCGGCTCGCCCACCTCTTCGGGGGAGAGGAGACGCCTTCCTGCGGGTTTGCCATAGGGTTTGACCGGGTCATGGTCTCGCGGGGTGAGCAGCCGGCACCGCACCAGCGGGTTGCCGGTATCGCCCACACCGCTGAAGGCAGGGACTGGGCGCTCTCTGTCTCCCGCGAGTTCCGGCGTGCCGGTATCCGGACCGAGCTGAATCTCTCCGGACGATCCATCGGGCAGCAGATCTCCCAGATAGCCAGGACCGCTGACTATGCCCTGGTTATCGGGGAGCGCGAACGTGCGGAGAGCGTCGTGACGGTCAAGAACCTCAAATCCGGGGTCCAGAAGGTGCTCTCCCTTCCCGATGCAATCTGCGAGGTGATGGGGCGTGAGCCTTGCTGACGATCTGGCAGCGCAGCAGCGCAGTATCAGTGTTGCAGAATTTTTCGAGAGGAACAAGCACCTCCTCGGATTTGATTCCCCCACCCGCGGAATCATCACCACTATCAAGGAAGCCGTGGACAATGCCCTTGATGCCTGCGAAGAAGCGGGTGTGCTTCCCGACATCTACCTGTCCATACGCAAACAGGACCGGGACATCTACCGCATCATCGTCGAGGACAACGGTCCCGGGATCGTGCCGGCGCAGGTCCCGTACGTGTTTGGAAAACTCCTGTACGGCTCACGGTTTCACCAGATACGGCAGAGCAGGGGGCAGCAGGGAATCGGCATCAGTGCAGCCGTCCTCTATGCACAGCTCACGAGCGGCCTCCCCACGCTGATCATCTCGCGGACCGGGCCTGACCAGCCGGCACACCTCTTTTCCGTCCGGATAGATATCGAGACGAACGAGCCGGATGTTGTCAGGGAGGAGAAGGTCGAATGGGACCGGACCCACGGGACCCGTATCCAGATCGAGTTCCGGAGCACGCTTGCCGCGAAGAAACGGCTGATAGAGTACCTCAAGTACAGCTCAATTGTCAACCCCCATGCACGGATCATGCTTGAGATGGATGACGAGACCGTCCTCTTTGACCGGGTCAGTGACGAGGTTATCGCCTGCCCGGAATCGATAAAACCCCACCCTCATGGTATCGAGATCGGCCAGCTTCGCCGGATGTTGCATGCAGGGTCGGGTACGCTTGAGCAGTTCCTTACCGGCACGTTTTCCCGGGTAGGGAAAAAGACGGCGGAGGAGATGTGTCGCGGTGCCGGGCTCTCCTGCACGGCAGAAGCCCATACCCTCTCCCCTGAAGAACAGAGGCGCCTGGTTGAGACCATGCAGGCGGTAAAAGTCCCCCCGCCCCCGGTATCCCGGTGTCTCTCTCCCATCGGAGAAGACCTGATCACGAGAGGACTTGAAAAAGAGTTTTCCATGGATTTTATCCGGGCCAGGACACGGCCGGGTTCAGTATTCTCCGGCCATCCGTTCATTATTGAGGCAGCTATCGGGTACGGGGGAAAATTACCCCCGGAAGGCAACGCACAGATACTTCGGTTTGCAAACCGGGTCCCCCTGATGTACCAGCAGGGGGCCTGTGCAATAACCACGTCGGTTGCCGGAATAACCTGGAAGAATTACGGCATCTCCCAGGCAGGGCTGCCCACCGGACCCCTCCTCATCCTGGTACATGTCGCATCCACGAGCGTCCCGTTCACCAGTGAGAGCAAGGATGCAATAGCCTCAATCCCTGAGATTGAGAAGGAGATCGTCCTCGCGCTCCAGGATCTCGGGAGAGACCTGAAGGTTTTCCTCTCCCGGAGAGACAGGAACCGGCTCCAGGAGGACCGTGCACGCGCCGTCTGCGCGATACTCCCGGATCTTGCAGCGAAGGTATCTGAGATCGTGGAATGCGAACTGCCTGATATCTCTACGATTGAGGGGAGGATCATGCGAAAACTGGTTGTCCGCAAGCGGGTGAATGAAGGGGTCGTGACCCTGGAGGCCAGGAATTACACCGACACTGCGGCATCCCTCTCGCTCTACACCATCTCCCGCCAGCCGGGAGAGGCAGCCTCGCCTCCTCCTGATTTTACAACGGAACACGAGGGGGAATTCACGCAGGTCTGGCAGGTTTCACTCGGGGCCGGAGAGGTGTGGCAGACATGCTACGGGGGATCAGGCAGGGGAATGATTGAGGTCCGGGGCGTCGACCCCCGGACCCTCGTACTGGTGGATCAGGATGACGATATGGACACTTGACGAACAGGCGGCTGGCCGGCTCACCGGTATCGCACGGAAGTGGTATGATCAGATGCGGGAGGGGCTCGTCCCCTCCATCTCGCTCCCGACCAGGACCAAGCAGAATATTGCATACGATGATGCATCGGAGGTCTGGAAGTACGGAGACCGGGAGAGTACCCGGTCGGCAGGGACCGCCAAGAGCGCCCTGCACCTCCTCAAGATGGCCTACGTCATCTGGTTTTTAAAAACCCAGATCCGGGAGAGCCGGTCATCGACACTGAGGGAGCTGTACTACATTTCAGAAGGGTGGAAGAAGGCCAAGTTCCAGGCCCAGGACGAGAGTAACTTCCTGATCGAGGACCTCGAGATCCTCACCGACATGCAGCGCGAAGCCTTTCACCTCCGTCCTGAAGAGGATGGTGCAACGGTATTCGGACCGCTCGAGCTGCGGGAGATGACCCGGCGCGGGAAGCGGGAGATCCACTGCCAGGATGATGTCGGGGAAGCAGGGTACCAGATACCCACCAACATCGAGACCATCGAGCTGCTCAGGCACGATGCAAAATTTGTCATAGCAATCGAGACAGGGGGTATGTATGCACGCCTGATAGAGAACGGGTTTGACAGCGATCACCAGGCAATTCTCGTCCACCTCAAGGGCCAGCCGGCTCGCTCCACCCGGCGTATCCTCAACCGGATCAATTCCCAGTTCGGCCTCCCGGTCGCAGTCTTCACCGATGGGGACCCCTGGTCCTACCGGATCTTCGCGAGCGTTGCATACGGTGCCATCAAGAGTGCCCATATCTCCGAGCTCCTGGCAACGCCGAAGGCACAGTTCATCGGGGTGCAGCCCAGCGATATCCGGGACTATAACCTCCCCTCCGACCAGCTGAACGAGAAGGATGTTGCCGCACTGAAAAGCGAGCTCTCCGATCCACGGTTCGCATCCGGCTACTGGAAGGAGCAGATAGGGCTCCAGCTCAAGCTCAACCTCAAGTCTGAACAGCAGGCATTCGCTGCAAAAGGGCTCGATTTCGTGACAAAGGAGTACCTCCCGGCGCGGCTCTCGGACATGGGGATCCTGTAAATTTCCGATCTCATTGCCGTTCAGGAGACAGGTCCGGATTTCCTGCTCTCGCCAGCCCACCTCCACAAATCCGGTGTTCCGGGGTTTATGTCAGTGCACCTCCGGGAACCCCCCCTGGTGTATCAAGGGTGAACTATGCTCTCTTCCTGCCATGAGGAGTGCTCCGGTATCGTCACGGCCCGGACCATTCCGGAAAACCAGATTCCTGAAAAAATGCCAGAGGTGGCGAAGGGTCGATGCACCCCTCACACAAAAAACCTGAACATGATCCATGCGATCAGAACCATCAGGACCGAATACTTCAGGCCGGCAACTGCTCTCCCCTCACCCATCTGTCCGGCCACAAGGCCTGAGAAGAACCCCTGGATGAGCGCGGCATGGGTGAAGAGCCGGGTGTAGAGGGGGAGATCCACGTCCCCTCCAAACTGCGCTCCTGATGATGTGGCGGATGCAGCGCTTCCCGCAGTCGCCATGACGCTCAAAAACGTGGTGACGAGGATATAGATGACGAAGACGAACACAAAAAAAGAGATGAGAACGATAACGACATAGATGAGCATGTTGTTCCGCCGTTCTGTCCGCAGCGTGACAAACTCATAGCTGTCTTTTGAAGCAGCCCTGAGCACCTCGCTCACATCACCCCCGGCTTTACTGGCCTTTGCGATCAGGTCGATGCTCCGGTCGGTAAGCGGGGTGGAGACACGATTTCTGAACCGTTCGATCGCTTCGATGAACGTGGTGTTCCATGACATCTCGTTGTCAAGCTTCCGGATATACGGGGTAAGGGTGGAATAATCGCTCTGTGCGACGAGATGCACGGCGTTTGGGAGGGTCATGCCGGAATCGTTCATCCCGGCAAGGTCGCGGTAGAAGTTCGGGAGAGCTTCCTCGATATGGCGTGTCCGCGATGACTCACGGAAATCAAGGATCGCGAGGGGGACCGCGATGATGAACATGGCGAGGATGAGGAGATCGTCCACAATTGTTGATAAATAAAGGGCATTCAACCCGTAATCCCTGATAATCAGGGCAGTCCCGATAAAAAAAATGAGCAGGGCCAGCGGTATTGTGACAACCAGGCTTTTTATCGGCGTTTCCGTGATCACGCGAAACGGATGCCTGATCAGGCGGCCGATCCCATGTTCTGATGCCCTGTACTTCTCGATACGGGTGACGATGGCATCGTGTTCCCGCTCAAATGCGGTCTTCTCCCGCTCCCCCAGATCCACCCTGGCCGGTTTCTCCCGAGAGAGAAGATGTGAAATGGTATCACTCCTGCTCCGGCCCGGGGCATCAGGGGATTTTCCCGGGGTGTCCTCCCTCCCGGGCTCCTGCCCTGCGGGAGGTTTTCCCTTGCTTCTGAAGAGATCTTTTAATCCCATAATCAGCTCTCCGGTGTCATGGCACTGATGAGGATCACAAACCCGATACTCCCGAACGGAATGATGAGGTAGATGATGATATAGAGGAAGATGGGCTGCGACTGGCGGGAAAGGATGGACATGATGGACTGGAGGATGATCAGAAAGAGCGGTCCGGCCACCATGGCCGTCACATACGATTCGGCGATCAGTCCCAGCGTGTCGAGGAACAATTTCTGGGTCTGCCGGTTCTCCAGTGCATACTGCTCTGCTTTTCCCCTGAAATACTCCGTGAGGTTGCTCCCGCTCGATATGCACCCCATTGAGCCCTGTAAGAACTCCTTCATCCGGAAACTCGGAGTGGTCGATGATACGATCCTGAGCGCATCGATCAGGTCACGGCCAAAGAGATCGATCTCGAGGGAGATGAACCGGGCTTCCGTGGCACTCTCTCCGTAGATGGTGCTACTTCCCAGCTGGCGGAAGATCTCAGCCGGAGGGATACCGGCAGTCGACATGGCGGTGACATAATTGATGGCGTACGGGAGCGTTGCATCGATGTTCCGTTTCCTGTTCCCGGCCACAAATGCCGGATAGAGGAGAAAGACGATGAACGTGGCCCCGGTGATGAGCGTGAAGGATATGATTGTGGCAAGGATCGTCCCGATGATGAGGGAATGGACCGAGAGGGCAACGAGGAAATCCGGGACCGCCCCCTGGTAGCGGATCATACCCGGGATGTTGAAGGCCCAGGTGACCATTCCCAGCAGAACTGCAGAAACCATGCCGGTGATGATCGATGAAAGGATAGCCGTTGAGAGATATACCTCGAACGGAAGCTTCATCCGGGCAGTCAGGAGCGAGTTCCGGAGGTCCGCATACGTATCCCTCTTCCTCATCGCATATTTTCCGAGCAGCCTGAAAGCGACACGCTCAAAACTATTCATACAGTTCAGCCCGCACCGTTTCCATAATTTTTGTCGGGTCCCGGTAATACTGGATCAGGATATTTGAGACATCATGGTATTCGCGAATCCGCTTCACCCGCATCCATTCGAGCACTTCCTGCCGCATCTTGAGTTCTTCGCGCATCCTGCTCTCTGACCAGCCCCGTGATTCCATGATCTCTTCGAGCACGAATGATTTTCCGGAATAGGTGATCTCGTCATTCACCGGGTGCCACCTGAACACTTCGTTGGTGATAAGTTCGTTTGTCCTCGGATCGATATCGAGGATCTCCACCAGCTGCTTGTTTCTCCTGATGCGCTGGCCCCCGATGCGCGCCTGTACCTGGACGGATACGAGGTCGAGTGCTGAAAGCATGTTCCGGGGAACATCGAGAGGGGGGTTCTCGAGACGGTGGACGATGCTCGCAACAGAGTCCGCATGGATGGTGGAGTAGGTGATATGGCCGGTACTCATCGCCTGGAAGAGGGTGAGCGCTTCCTTTCCCCGCACCTCACCCACGAGGATATACTCCGGCCGCTGCCTGAGCGCCGCCCTGAGCAGCTCATACATGTTTATCTCGCCCTTCCCCTCGGTATCGAAGGATGTCCGGGTAACACTCGGGATCCAGTTCGGGTGTGGCAGTTTCAGTTCCCGGGTATCCTCGAGTGTGACGATCTTGGCGAGCGGAGGGATGAAGAGGGAGATGGCGTTCAGGGATGTTGTCTTCCCGGAAGCGGTTCCTCCCGCAAAGAGGCATGATTTCCCGCTCTCGACAGCGAGCCAGAGGAATGCAATGGAGAGGGGAGAGAATGTTGACCACTCAATGAGGTCGGTCGGGGTGATAGGTTCGGCCTTGAACTTCCGGATCGTGTAGGTTGATCCATGCGCGGTGACTTCGGTGCCAAGTGTCATCTGGATACGGGATCCATCGTGCATCGTCGAATCAAGCATGGGTTCTGCGATAGAGATATACTTGCCCGAACGCTGGGCGAGTTTCGTCACGAATGAGTCAAGTTCAACTGCCGATTTGTAGCGAAGGGTCGTCCGCATCGATTCATACCGGGTATGGTAGACAAAGAGGGTGACATTGACCCCGTCACAGGAGATATCCTCGATATAGCGGTCGTGCATAAGGGGGTCGATCATGCCGTTGCCCAGGAACTCCTTGAACATGGCATACAGGATCTTCTCCCGCTGGACGGGAGACAGGGAAATACCGAAATCTGCAATGACCTCGTCTGAAACCGTGCGCAGGATCTGCTGTGCCTCTTCATCCGGCATATTCTGGGTGTTCACATCGAGGCGTTCAAAGATGCGATCCTTGATCTCGGTGAAGAGCTCCGCTTCGGCCGTGGTGAGAACAGGCTCCAGGATCTCGTAGGTATTCTCGTGGGTGGCATGGTTATAGGTGATCCGGACATAGGCAAAGGGCTCATTGACCGGGTAGAGTTCAATCTCCTCTACCCCGGGCTGGGGCCGGAAGGAGAGATCAACGAGGGGACCATGGATCTTCCGATCGTACTGGATGATTTCGTGGCGGATAATCTGGAGCAGGTTCAGTTTCTTCAGAAAACTCGTTTTCGGGGGTTCTGCCTCGATAGCAGTTGCTGCTTCTGATATACTCCTGAATTCTTCTCCCCGAAGGGCACTATCTTTGTGGGGAGGGACACTGCCCGAGCTCTTGAGATCAAAGATCCGGGTCCGGTTCTGGATCTTCAACTCGTCTACCTCGAATGTTGCACTTTTCGGAATGATGAGCCCGGAGAGATCGTTGATGGTATCGATCGCGACAACGACATCATCCTTCTCGTTCGAAGAATCAGACCAGGTCCGTTTTTTCACCGGTTCGAACCGGGGTGCAGGATGGATATGGCTTACCACTTCCCCATCGTCACTGGTGAATCCTTCCTGCCCCTGGTTAAACGGGGTGACCGGTTCCCGTTCATGATCCGGGACCACGTCTTCCCGCAAACCACCCTGCTTTCCTGTATCCCGGGCAGCGGGTGTCCCCCCGGGTTTTTCTCCCAGGGCTTTCTGAAAAGCTTCTGAAAAATCAGTATCGATATCCTGTTCACCGAATGGTTCCTGCTGGCCGGGGGATGCCCGATCCGGCTTTCCCTCCTTCTTTTTCAGTGAAAAAAGGTTTCTAATCGATGATTTTTTATTCTTTTCGCTATCTGCCATGATTCCACCTTCCTGCTGCGCACACGCTGCAATCCATTACCGCTCGCCTGCCTGGAGCGTCCGGACTGCGAGACGAATCAGTCCCAGGTTCACATCTGCCCGGGTTACCATGCAGAGGAACAGATCACCGCAGGGGACGATGATGCATTTCTTCTCCCCTGCCTCAAGGGTGATCTGCCCCAGGGTACCCATCTTCATATCCCGTGCGGTCTTCTTACCCGAACGGAGAAAGTCCTCAGCGACCGCAGCTATCTGTTCATAATCGCCGTTGCCCGTTGAAGAAACCGGGAATCCTTCATAGAATGCAAGCACGGCAAGGATCCCAGGCTGCTTCTGGATATGCAGGAGTCTCTCGGTATCAGGGAGGTGTGCGACTTTTACGACCCGGGCGTCTTTTGTATCTGCAGGCATCAGGGATCCATCCGGACACTTCGGTATGTTCTGCCAGGATCTCTCCCGGACAATTCAAGGAGAGGGCTCACAGTGCAGCCACAAGGCGATCCTTGTTCTTCTTGAGTTCGTACCGGATACGCCCCAGGTTTGACGCGTTCTCGGCAACGATCGCTATAAGCTCGTCCTTTGAGAGAGGAGAGACGACAATCGGGCCCTTTTCCAGTTCCACGAGCATCTGGGTGAGCTCCCCTTTTCCCAGTTCCCGTCCCATCGCCTCCGATGTCCCGATTCCTGTCGAGGCCATTGCCCCCAGTGCATCGATATCCATCTTTCCGGATACTGCACTCTCTATCACGAACCCGTCACGCCCGACAACGACCGCAGCAGAGACACCTTCAAGATTCAAAAATTCCCCTAAAATTTGTTTCAACATTCCATGCCACCTTTCTTATAAAAACATCCTGTTGATATCTGAAAATAAAAAGGTTTGCCCCCGACGTTATTCTTCAGTAACCAGGTCTCTTTTCCTCAATCCGGCAGGAAAACGGCATTCTTTCTTCAGGCTCCGGGTGCACCATTACTATTATGTGCGAAGGAAGTGGTATTGACTACTGATGCAGATTCCGCGAGGCACATTCAGGGCACTGAAAAAAGGATGCGCCCTGAATTCCCTGATTGATGAGCTTGTCCTGACTGCTTTTTCAGGATACTGCAGGATCATCGCTGATTCACGTTCGGTCACGCTCGTCTTTCAGCAGGGCATTATCCTCCTGGCTGAGTATGATACCCTTCAGGGAGATATCGCATGGACCCGGATCGTGCAGGACGGAAGGATGATTGTTGACGCCGTGATCAATGACCTGACTGCACCACAGGTAGATCTGGCCATCGAGTTCAGCCCGCAGGCCCGCGTAACAAATACACAGCCTCCCAGGAAAGGTGGCGACCAGGGAGATCAGCGCGGTCCAGCTCAAGCGGCAGTTCCGGTTCCGGATGATACAGGGGGAACCCGGGAACCCTTCCGCAGGGGGAGTGGTCCCGTTCGCCTGTACGAATCAGCTGAGACTGTTCGGATTGCGGCAGGCGCCCAGGATTCAGCCCCCC